>JAKQBU010000266.1 GCA_029573975.1 Planctomycetota bacterium | reverse complement strand
GGGGCTGGGGAGCCGGGCTGAAGAGGCGGTGGTAGCGGCGGGGGTAGCGGGGATTTTTGTATTTTCCCCATGGCTGCTGCGGAGGATCTGGTCCACGCGAACCCTGCCGGCCGGACCCCTGCGAGAGCGGCTGGAGGAGTTTTGCCGGGGTTTGAAGCTGAAGTATCATGATATTCTTCTGTGGGATACCTACAGCGCGGTGGCCAATGCCGCCATGATGGGATTGTTTCCGCCGGTGCGTTATATCCTGTTGAGCGACCATTTGATCGAAAACATGCCGGATGAGCAAATTGAAGGGGTATTCGGGCATGAGATCGGCCATGTCAAGCATCATCATATCCTGTTTTTTGTGCTGTTTGTGTTGGGCAGCGGATTTTGGGGGATGCTGCTTTATGCGTTTTGCGGGTGGATGCTGCAGAATCATATTGTGATGACAATGGGGGGAGTGGATTATAGCGGTTATGTGCTGAGCGGGGGTTCGGTTTTGGCGACGGCGGGGTGGTTTCTGGTGTTTGGGTGGGTGTCGCGGCGGTTTGAACGGCAGGCGGATGTGTATGGGGCCGTGGCGGCGGCCCGGCAGGCGGAGGAAGCGGAGGGGAAAGGGCGGCTGCCGGTGCGGGGCGCCATGATCATGGGGGCAGCCCTGGAACGGATTGCCATGCTGAACGGGATCTCGATGTGCAGCCGGTCGTGGCGCCATTCGAGCATAGCCAGCAGGATTGGATTTTTGCGCCGTCTGGCGAGTGAGGACGGGGCGTACCGCCGGTTTCGGCGAACGCTGGTTCTGGTCAAAACGGGGATTGTGATGCTGGTGCTGGCGGGAGCGGCGGGGTACGGGCTGGTGAATTGGCTGGCAAAGGAGGTAGTATGAAGATGATTTATCATGGGATTGATCTGGCGGATTGCCGGCGGATCGGAAAGCTGCTGGAGCGGCACGGGGAGCGGTTTTTGCAGCGGGTATTTACGGAGGCGGAGCAGGCGTACAGCCGCCGGCATCGTCATCGGGTGGAGCGGCTGGCGGGGCGGTTCGCCGTGAAAGAGGCGGTAATGAAGATGCTGGGGACCGGCTGGCGGGGCGAGGTGGCGTGGACGGATATCGAAACGCGGAATGATCCGCTGGGCAAACCGGAGGTTTATTTGCAGGGGGAAACGGCCCGGCTGGCCCGGCAAATGGGGATTGTTAAAATAAGCGTCAGTATTACCCATGCCAGCGATCTGGCGATTGCGTCGGTGATTGCCTGGAGTGAAGAATAATCCGTTAGCAGTATGAGTAATTCATTTGATGTGATAGTAGTTGGCGGGGGACATGCGGGGGTGGAAGCGGCGTATGCGGCGGCCCGGCTGGGGGCGAATACGGCTCTGATTACCATGTCGGTGGAGACGATAGCCCAGATGAGCTGCAATCCGGCGATCGGGGGATTGGGCAAGGGTCAGATTGTGCGGGAGATCGATGCGCTGGGGGGGCTGATGGGGCTGGCGATTGATGCGACAGGGATTCAGTTTCGGATGCTGAACCGGAGCAAGGGGCCGGCGGTGTGGGGACCGCGGGCCCAGGCGGACAAGTGGAAGTATCAGGAGAAAATCCGGGCGTTGCTGGCGGAATGTCCCAATCTGACTATTTTGGAAGATTCGGTGGCGGATATACAGGTGAAAGAGGGGAAGGTGAATGGTGTAATCTGTGAGTCGGGTAGGGTGTATGCGGCAACGGCGGTGATTTTGACGACCGGGACGTTTTTGCGGGGGCTGATGCACCTGGGGACCAGGCAGTGGGCGGGGGGGCGATATGGCGAACCGGCGGCGAATGAGCTTTCCGGGGGGCTGGAGCGAATCGGTTTGAAGCTGGGGCGGCTCAAGACCGGAACGCCCGCCCGAATTCATGGACAGAGCATACATTATGAAGTTCTGCAACCCCAGCCGGGCGATGCGGAACCGGAGCCGTTCAGTTTTCTGAATGATCGAATCGAGCAGGAGCAGATGAACTGCTGGATAACCTATACCAATGAACGGACCCATCAGATTATTAAAGATAATCTGGAATCGGCGCCGCTTTATACCGGGCAGATTCAGAGCATCGGCCCGCGTTATTGTCCGAGTATCGAGACCAAGATTATCCGGTTTGCGGATAAGACGCGGCACCAGTTATTTCTGGAACCGGAAGGGCGAGACAGCGATTGGATCTACTGCAACGGGATTAGCACATCCCTGCCGCCGGAAGTCCAGGACCAGATGATTCATAGTATCGCCGGGCTGGAACAGGCGGAGATTCTGCGGTATGGGTATGCGATCGAATATGATTATGTGCCGCCGCAGCAGATTCGGGCGACGCTGGAGAGCAAGGCAGCGGCAGGATTGTTTCTAGCGGGGCAGATTAATGGTACCAGCGGGTACGAAGAGGCAGGGGGGCAGGGGTTGCTGGCGGGGGTGAATGCCGCCCGGTATTGCCGGAAGGAGGAGATGGTAACGCTGGGGCGGGATCAGTCCTATATTGGGGTGATGGTCGACGATCTGGTAACGCGAGGGGTGGATGAGCCTTATCGGATGTTCACCTCCCGCGCGGAATATCGGCTGTTGCTGCGGGGCGATAATGCGGATGAGAGGCTGACACCGGTGGGGAGAAGGTGGGGTTTGGTGGATAACAAAAGGTGGCAGGCGTTTGAACGGAAGCAGGGGGAGGTCCGGGAATTAACGGACTATCTCCAGCAGAAGCGGCTGGAGGGCAAAACGCTGGTACAGTGGATCCGGCAGCAGGAAAAAGATTATGAGTGGCTGATAACTCAGGAACCGGAACTGGCGGGGAAAAATTATGGTAAATTTGCGTTCCAGCAAGCCATAAATAATTTAAAATACAGCGGTTATGTAGAAAAACAGCTTCGTTTAATCAGCCGGTTTCAGAAAATGGAGGAATGGCGGCTGCCGAAGGATATGGATTATGGAACCATCCCTCAGCTTCGGCATGAAGCGCGGGAGCGGCTGAACCAGTTTCAACCGTTGAATTTAGGCCAGGCATCCCGCATATCTGGTATAACCCCTTCAGATATAACGGTGCTGATGATATTTATGGACCAGAAAAGGGGGGTGGGGAAATAATTTCTCACCGTGCGGTGCAAAATATGGACATCAGGGCTAAGTCATTCCAAGATTAATTGGGTAAAATAGGGGGGAGGGGTAAGAAAAATCATCATATTCGAATCAAATGGTATTATCGCTACAGAGCGCATGTACTATCCGTAAAAAGAGCATCTTACCCGATAAAGCGAATTTAAGTTGACAATAGGCGGCGTCGATAGTTAATCTAGGAATTATAGGTAAATTGAATAAGAGATGCTAACTGGGAAAAATGGTATATAAACTTTACTAACTCATTATGGAGTGCTGGTGATGAAGAATGTATATTCTACGGGCGAAGTGGCGACGATATGCAAAGTCAGCCAACAGACGGTGATACGGTGCTTTGATTCGGGGAAATTGCAGGGATTTCGCGTGCCCGGATCCCGTTTTCGCCGGATTCCGCGGGAAAGCCTGATCAAATTCATGAAGGAAAATGATATTCCCCTGGATTTGCTGGAATCGGGCCGACGGAAAGTTCTGGTCGTGGATGACGATCCGGAGATTGTGGAACTGCTGGTCGATGTACTGGATCGAGACGGGCGCTTTGAGGTTCGGACCGCCAGCAGCGGGTATGATGCGGGGGTATTGACCCAGGAGTTCCGCCCGGATTTGATGATTCTGGACTATATGCTGCCGGATGTGAACGGCAATGTGGTCTGCAAGACGATCCGCCAGAACGATGCCTTTTCGCACATGAAAATCATTATTGTCAGCGGTGTAATCAACCAGGAAGAAATCGATCAACTGTTGAAGATGGGGGCGGATGCCTTTATGAAGAAGCCGTTCAGTATTGATGAGCTGGTGAATCGGATCTCCGAATTATTGGTATTATAAGAGAAGAGCAGAACCGGGAAGCAATTTCCGGCGGGCAGGATGCAAGGACCTATGAATTCAGGACAGGAGAAGAACCATACCAAGGGGAAGAAGGTTGAATTAATCATTCAACAGCTCCAATCGCTTCCGACGCTGCCGTCGGTGGCGGCGCGGCTGCTGCAGATTACCGTAAACACCCGAACGCAGGCCAATGAAGTGGTGGAGCTGATTAAATCGGATCAATCGCTGGCCAGCAAGATTATCCGTTTAACCACCCGAGCGGAACACGGGATCCGGCCCGGTTCGGTTTCGCTGAGCAAGGCGGTGGTGATGCTGGGCTTTGACGCCATCCGGAATGCAGTGCTGAGCATCAAGGTATTCGAGACATTGGGCGGGGTATCGACGCCCAGCGAAGGACATTTCAAACGGGAGGAATTCTGGAAGCACAGTCTGGCGGCGGCCTGTGCGGCAAAGATGCTGATTTCGGAAATCGATCCGAAAGTGGATCCGGAAGAAGCCTTTGTGTGCGGCCTGCTGCATGATATGGGGAAAGTGGCGTTGGATGCCTGTTTGCCGCGGAGTTTTTCGCGGGTGGTGCAGATTGCCGAATCGTCGCTGGCGAATATCGCGGATGTCGAGAAAAAGGTGCTGGGAATCGATCATACGGTGGTAGGGAAGCGGCTGGCGGAGAAATGGCAATTGCCTTTGTCGATTCTGGAATCGGTCTGGCTGCATCATCACAGCCCGCAATCGCTGCCAGAGGCAGTCCGGCATCGGAGCATTGTACGGACCGTGCATTTGGCGGATTTGCTGGTTCGCGAGCAGCGGATCGGGTATTCAGGGAATCATTATTTTGGGGAAAAAGCCGTTACGGTGGCGAAGGAATGGGGTTGTTCGCCTGAAACGATCGATCGAATTGCGCGTCAATTGCGGGAGGAAATCAGCGAGCGGGCGAATATGCTGGGTCTGGATGAGATCGAGCCGGACGATTTGTACCATGAGGCGCTGTCGGAAGCCAACCAGGAACTGGGAAAACTGAATGCGCAATTGCAGGAGCAAAACCGGATTCTGGCCATGCGCAGTTGTTATTTGCATCTTTTGAGTGAATTGGGGACTGGTTTAACGGCGGGGCAGTCGGTGGTGGAAGTCTGCACGCTTTTGTCGGAGTTGTGGCAAAAGCATATCGGTTGCAAGCTGTGTGCGGTGTACGCGGCGGCGCCGGAAGAAGGGATTATCGAGGGCGCCCTCAAGGCCCAGCGGGAAGCCAAGCCGTCTGTTTTTCTGGTGGATCGAACGGACGATCCGGAGGCCGCGCACCAGCCGCAGCCCCTTTCCACGACGGAAGGCTTTTCGATTCAGATGCCGGGGGAAGAGCATCTCTGGTTTTTTGAGCAGGTAGCGCCGCAATTTGAATTGAGCCGGACTTTGACGATGCCGCTGCCGTACAGCGGGCAGACAATCGGGGCCGTGGTATGGCAGCCATCCGACGAGAAGCCGGATTATCAGGAAGAAATCCGGGAGATCCAGTCGTTTGCGGCCAGTGCGGCGTTGGCGATACGCCAGGCCCAGAAACAGGAACAGCAGGTACATCTTTGCGAGCAGATGGCGGAGACCAATCGGGTGCTGCAGGAAGCGCAGCGGGAACTGCTGCAGAAGCGGAGCCTGGCGGCGGTGGGCGAAATGGCCTGCGGCGCGGCCCATGAAATCAACAATCCGCTGGCGATCATTGTGGGGCGGTCCCAGTTTCTGGCGACCAGTGAAGAGGAGGAAGACCGGAAGGCCATGCTGCAGGCGATTTCCCGGCAAGGGCAGGTGATTGCCGATATTATATCGGATCTGATGGAATTTGCCAAGCCGTCGATTCCGCAGCCGCATTCGGTGATGATACAAAATCTGCTGGAACAGGTGACAGCCAGCCAGAAGGCTCTGGCCCAGGAAAATCAAGTGATTCTGGAAGTCAAGACCGAGGGGAATCTTCCGGCGATATTTGTAGATCCCGGCCAGATCCGGACGGCGGTGGAGGAACTGGTCGCCAATGCGGTGGACTCGTATGAGGGGAAGGGGGGAACCGTCGTACTGAGTGCCCGGTATGATGAACTGACCAGCGAGGTGATGGTGGAAGTGACGGACCACGGCATCGGCATGGATGCGGAAACGCTGGGAAAAGCGATGGATCCATTTTTTTCGGCGAAGAAGGCGGGCCGCAATCGCGGACTAGGGCTGAGCCACAGTATGCGGTATATCGAAAGCAACGGCGGACATTTGCGTCTTTTCAGTGACGCGGGGAAAGGAACGGTTGCCCGGGTGATATTGCCCGTCTCGCAGATCGCCGCGGCGGATCACGTGGTGGTGAGTTAAACCGAATGGATGTTTTCCGGAGGAAAGGGAGAAATTGAAAACCAACCCATCCATTAGTATATTGTGTGTGCTTCCGAAGGCGCTGGGCCTGGAAATGGAAGAAATCCTTCCGGCATCGGCCGGATATTCCTGCCGCCAGGCGGAGGCGGCACATCTGCCGGCCATCCGGCTGACGGATTTGCAGTTCTGGTCCGCGTTGCCCCTGGAAACAGCGGATGTGGTGTTTCTTTCGCTGCCCGCGGAGACCATTTGCGAGTTGTGCGAAATGCCGGAAGGGATCGAAGCCTTCCGCCAGGTGCGGGATTCGCTGCCTGGTGAGGGGGCGGCGGTGGTCGGAGTTTTGTCGGATTGCCGGCCGGGCGATATTGTGCAGGCCCATTTGCTGGGGCTGGAGGGACTTCTGGCCCATCCTTTTGAGGGGGAAACCGTGCGGCGGGTAGTTCAGCAGGCACTGGTGAAAAATCAGCAACGGAGAAAACAGATATTCCGGCAGGACAAGGTCCGCCAATTGTGCCGGGATTTAAATCAAAAGCGCCGCCAGCTTCGCCATAAGGTGGATATTTTGTGCCGTGATCTGGTACATTCCAATCAATTTTTGACCAAATCGGTGCAGGAGCTGCAGCGGTTATGCGATTTTCAGAACGGCCTGGCCGGGGAGTTCGATCTGGGGTATATGCTGCATAAAGCGTTAAAGATGATCCAGCATCAGATTCCGGAATCCAGTACCGCCTTTTATCTGGCGGCGGAGAAGCGTTTTGAAGCCCACCTTTCCGGGTTGTGGTATGATCGGGCGGATGACATAGAGGAGCTGGAAAAGCTATTTAGTGAAACGCTGGTTCGTATGGTATCGGCCCGGCAGCGCCGCTGGCTCATACCCGAAGCGGAGCGTTGTGCCGAACTTACCGGAAAACAGAAAAAGCTGCTGGCGGGGTTGTCGCTGCTGGCTCTGCCGGTCCTGGCTGAGGGGGAGCTGCTCGGCATTTTGATCGTGTACCGCCACGCGCGGGAGCCATTGCGGGAAGGGGATATGCAGCGGCTGGAGATGTATGTACCGCCGCTGGGCCGGGCGGTCCGATCCACCTATATCTTACAAACCCATATCGGATCCCTCTGAATCAGCCGGCAAAAAATTTGACGCACAAGCATACCACAAAAGATGTGATACGCCTGTACGTCAATCGATCGGTCCGATTTCTGTCCTACCCGCTGAAAAAAATAGACGGTTAATCTAACGATAGGGCATTCACCGGGCATTCGTCCACGCAAACACCGCAGTCAATGCAGGCATCTTCGTTGACAACTACTTTTTCGTCCGCGACGCTCAAGGCTTCCGCGGGACACGCTTCCGTGCAGGTACCGCAACCATTGCACTTATCCAGATCCACTTTTACTGCCATAAAAGACCTCCATATAGGTTAAAACAATAAAACAATAAAACAATAAAGCAATAAAACTAAATGCAATCCCTATAGTAAAATCAAGCGGGGTTTTCAACTGCCAAATTTCAAAAAATTACGAATTTTTATACATTTTTTTACGCCAGCGTCAAAAACATTTCGATCTCTTGTTATTGGGAAGCCAGAGCCGTTTTTGGATGTCAATATCGACTCTTGCCGGTTCCGTCTTTTTGGGATTGTTTTGTAAGTTCTTGTTAAATAGACTGTAACTGGTTATTGGCGCAGAGGATTGGAAGGGGAGCAGTAAATCTAAGCTCCCGAAAGCAAAAGAAAGAGAAAAAAACAGCTTGAACGAAGGCAGTGAGGGGTAAAGATGACAGGAGATAATTCAATTTGACAAACCATGACAAAAACATCATTATGCTATCTTCGAGGTTCTATTTTAATGAAAGAAAACAGCGTTTTACGTCTATTGGTTAGAGGCTCTTAAAGAAAATAGAGGGTAAGAAAGCAGCCGGAAAATTGCATAAGTGTATTAAAATAAGGATTTTATAAAAGTCGGGATTCAGGTTTATGTATAAAGAAAGAAATACGGGATATTCAAATTCACCACGGCTGGGGACTTTTCCGGAAGGGAAAATATCAGAAACAGGCCATGAAGAGAATCATGCTCTATGGCCATCCCCGCCGAAAAAGCCAAAACTATCCATTGATGGTTTGAATCCGTTAAGTCAGACGAAAATGTCGGAGCGGATTGTGGATGCCCTGGTCGATTATATCAGCGGCGCCCAGTTGCCGCCCGGTCATAAACTGCCCAGTGAAAAAGAATTAAGCAAAATACTACAAGTGGGAAACCGGTCCTTGCGGGAAGCCCTGATGATAATGCAGGCCCTGGGAGTGGTACAGTCCCGGCATGGGGCGGGCTGGTTTGTTGATACCTTTAATCCGACGACGAGTCTGCGTATTTTATCGCCGATTTTCGAGAAATTCAGCGGCAGCGACATGTTTCAGATTCTGGATACCCGTTTGACCATAGAGCCGCGGATTGCGTATCTGGCGGCGGAAAACATCTCCGAAGAGGGGCTGGAGCAGCTTGCCGACATTATGGCCCGAATGAACGAGCGGGGGCCGCAGATTGCAAAAGAGGCCGATTTGACCCAGGATTATGACGACTACCGGATGTGGGACCAGCGGTTTCATGATATCCTGGCCTATGAATGCAAA
>JAKQBU010000256.1 GCA_029573975.1 Planctomycetota bacterium | reverse complement strand
AGGGCTTGATGTGACCGCAGGCCAGGCAGGAGTACATTTCAAGCTGTTGCCGGGCGAGATGGTGCGCACCCCGTTGATCGTACTGCAGTTCTGGAAAGGCGGTGACTGGATTGATGCCCAGAATGTCTGGCGCCAGTGGATGATCGAACATAATATTCCGAAAAACGTCCCCCAGCCGCCGCTGTTCAATGCCTGCAGCTCGCACCAGTTTGCCGAAATGACCAAGGCAAATGAGCAGAATCAGATTGAGTTCATCGACAGTTATCTGGCGAAGGGACTCAAGATTGACTACTGGTGGATGGACGCGGGCTGGTACGTGGGTGCGGCGGAGAATGGCTGGACCTGGACGGGGACCTGGGAAGTGGATCGGCGGCCGCAGCGATTCCCCAACGGCCTGCGGACCATCAGCGATCATGCCCACAGCAAGGGCGTGGACATCATTGTCTGGTTCGAGCCGGAGCGAGTGGTCGCTGGGACGTGGCTGGCGACCGAGCACCCGGAATGGGTGCTGGGCGGCGCCGGCGGCGGTCTGCTGAACATGGGCGATCCGCAGGCCTGGGATTGGGTGGTCAACCATATCGACAAAATCATCAAGGACGAAGACATCGACTTGTATCGGCAGGATTACAATATCGATCCGCTCTCCTTCTGGCAGAAGAACGATACCGAGGACCGCCAGGGCATCACGGAGAACAAGTATGTGATGGGCTATTTAGGGTACTTCGATGAACTTCTGCGTCGCCATCCGGGGATGATGATCGACGCCTGTGCATCGGGCGGGTTTCGCTACGACCTGGAGACGATGCGTCGCGGGGCGAACCTGCTGCGTAGTGACTACCTGTTTGACCCGGTAGGCCAGCAGGGGCACACGTATGGGCTTTCGTTCTGGATCCCCTTTTACGGGACCGGATACGGCCCCTCGAATACGGTTGGCTGGGGCTGGGGCACCGGAGGGCTGTCCTACAGTCCCTATATCCGTCGCAGTAACATGTGTCCTTCCAATACCGCCTGTTTCGATTTTCGGGTGCCGGTGGATGAGGAACTGATTATGAAACTCTACCACGAGTGGATGGAGATCGGCCCGAACTATTACGGCAATTACTATCCGCTGACCGACTATAATCTTTCCCGGAAGGACTGGCTCGGCTGGCAGTTCGATCGGCCGGATAAGGGCGAAGGCTTTGTCCAGGCCTTCCGCCGCGAGAATTGCATCTTCAAGGCCGCCGACCTCAAAATGCGCGGCCTCGACCCGGATGCCGTCTATCATTTGAAAAACTACGATGTCAAGGGCCAGACCCAAAAAAGCGGCAAGGAACTGATGGAAAAAGGCATCCCCATCGAAATTCCCGACCAACCCGGTGCTGTTACCATTCGTTATGTAAAGGTCAAATGACATGAATCATAAACAGCCGTCACTCGGTTCCCCCCGTACTGTGCACAGAAGAGCGCGTGTACAATAAATGGCACACCCTGATATGGAACGACCATTGTCAAAAGGTATTTTTACATATTTTATTTTTTGAGCA
>JAKQBU010000236.1 GCA_029573975.1 Planctomycetota bacterium | reverse complement strand
CCACAACTGACCCGCACATAAGACCAGCAGTAGCATGGCAGGATATGCTCTGCATACCATCTTTTCTTTTTGATATTGAACGAAGCGTAAATTCATCGGCCCAAAACCTGCACTTCACCTTTATTCTTTGCTGTCATCGTTCTTGTTTTCTTTATCCAGATCCCCGGTCTTTTCCTTCATAATCGCATCCCGATGGAGAATAATATTGTACTTGTCCAGCAGCGGCTCGATCAAACGCTGCTGGGCTTCCTGCCGCTTCTGGCTGGTCAGAGTGGAACGAATCTCCTGTGAAACCTGTTCAAATGTCTTTTGCTGCGGCCCGGTCACTTCTCTCACTAGAATCACCTCCCACCCCTTATCCGTCTTCACCGGTTCCGCCAGCACCTTCCCCGCCTCCCCGCCGAATATCTTGCCCGCCAAATCCTCATTCTTCCCGATGCCTGGTATCGCTCTGCCTTCTGTCACCGCTGCCGTAATCTCACCGCCCGCTTCCTTCGTCGCCGCATCCAGCGAGAGTTCTTTGGCCAGGGTGGCGAATTCTTCCCCCTGGTTCAGCCGCTCGATAACCTCCTTCGCCTGCGGTTCCGCCGCCACCAGGATATGGCTGATCTTAGCCTCCTTCTCCGTCATATAGCTGCCTTTATTCGCCTGATAATAGGTCTGCATGTCACTATCGCTGACTACCACCTTATCCGCCAGTTCCTTTTCCAGCAGCCGCTGGGCCAGCAGCCGCCGGTTGGTATCCCGCAGCAGTTCTTTCACCTCCGGATCGGCATCGACCTGCTGGGCCAACGCCTCCCGGTACAACGCCTCCTCTGCCAGCATACTCTGCAAAAATTGCAGCTTGTTCTGGGGGGAGTTCACCTGCGAAAGCATCGCCTGTTTCTGTTGTTTCAACTGCTCTGGCTCGGCCATTGCGGCATATTGGCTGAGCTGGGCGTCGATCTGCCGCTCCAGCATCCCATCCAGTCCCGCCGCGGTAATCTTGTCCTGCCCGATCTCCGCCACCACCGTACCCGCCCCCTCCTGTTCACCCTGGCTGCCGATCCGCTCCTTTATCTCATAACGCAGCGCTGCAAACTGTCCTGCCTTTTCAAAGCTATCCTTGAGTTTCGCATTGATTTGCGGCTCCAGATCCGATACCTTTGCCACCATCTCGCTGCGGTAAAAATAAGGGATTGCCTTTTCCGCCTGATCCGCCTTCAAATACAAATCCCCAATCCGAAACAGCAGCCGCGCCTTCCCCTCCCCACTCATCGAAGTCGCCGCCAGATACTCCTGCCACACTTCCGCCGCCGAGGCATACAGATTCCGCGATTCCAGCTTGCCGGCCAGTTCCTCGATCTGCTTGGCACTCAAGCCTTCCGTAGTAACAACCTGGTCGCCGCCGCCGTTCCTGCCGAACTTCAACCCCGCCAGATTCACAATCCCTACCGCCAGTACCGCCAGCAGCAGCACGATAATAACCGCATTCGCCGCCGATCTCTTCGCTTGGGGCGCCGGCAGTGAAAAATCCAGTTTATCCGCCATGTCATATGATCCTCAAATAGTGTTTATCGCCGTCTTTCCCGCATCCGGAAAAACCGCACCAACTCCTGCACATACGGCTTATCCGTCGAGATATTGATACAATCCACATTCACGGACCGCAGCATGGAATGCAGGGCATCGTTTTCCTGCTGCGTCAGTTGTTCGTAATTTCGCCGGACGGCCTTGCTGGAGGTGTCCACCAGGATCACCTCCCCGCTCTCCGCGTCCTCCAGTTCGATCAGCCCCACGGCAGGCAGCGAAATCTCCCGCCGGTCCCGAATCGCCACCGCGATCAGGTCATGCCGTTTGTTTATCAGCCGCAGCGGCTTCTTCAAATCCGTCGCGATAAAATCGGAAACCAGAAACACCGTCGCCTTTTTCTTGATTACCCGCGCCAGATAATCCAGCGCCATCGGTATATTCGTCTCCCGGTGCGACGGCTGGCTGTAGAGCAGCTCCCGGATGACCCGCAGGACATGCTCGGTGCCTTTTTGCGGCGGGATAAACCGCTCGATCCGGTCCGTAAAAGTAATCAGTCCCACCTTATCGTTATTTTTAATCGCCGAAAACGCCAGCACCGCGCAAAGCTCCGCCGCCAGCTCGTTCTTCAGCTTCCCGATGGTCCCGAACGCCCCCGACGCGCTCAGATCCACCAGTATCATCACCGTCAGTTCCCGCTCCTCGACATACCGTTTGATGTACGGCTTACCCATCCGCGCCGTCACGTTCCAGTCGATGGTCCGTACATCGTCGCCGGGGGCGTATTCGCGGACCTCATCAAACTGCATCCCGCGGCCCTTGAACGTGCTCTCGTATTCGCCGGCAAAAACCTCATTCACCGTCCGGTTGGTGAAAATCTGGATCCGCCGAATCTGTTTTAAAATTTCCTGGGGTATCATATTTTATCGTAATTTTTTTGACATCGGAATTTCTATTGTTGCTCCTTTGCGTTTCACGCACCGCCGAGCTGCCGTACGCAGTACTTATGGTACTTCAATATTGTCAAAAATCATCTGGATAATATCTTCGGAGCTTTTCTCCTCCGCTTCCGCCTCGTAGCTGACAATCACCCGGTGCCGCAGCACATCCATCCCGATCGACTTGACATCCTGCGGCGTCACATACCCGCGCCCGTTAACGAAAGCATACGCCTTGGCCGCCACCGTCAGATAAATCGTCGCCCGCGGCGAAGCCCCATAGGCAATCAGCGGGGCGATCTCCAGCTTGTAGTCCTTCGGGTTGCGGGTGGCACTGACAATATTGACAATATAATCCTTGATACCATCATCGATATAGATTTCATCGACCACCGCCCGGGCCTGCAAAATTTCCGCCGGCGTAACTACCGGTTCAATATCGAATTTCTTATTCGTGACCGACATCGCATCCAGAATCTTCCGTTCTTCCTGCTTGGAAGGATACGAAACATTCAGCTTCAGCATAAACCGGTCCACCTGCGCCTCCGGCAGCGGATAGGTCCCTTCCTGCTCGATGGGATTCTGGGTCGCCAGCACCAGAAACGGCTCCGGCAGCCGGAACGTCTCCTCCCCGATCGTCACCTGATGTTCCTGCATGGCCTCCAGCAGGGCGCTCTGCACCTTGGCTGGGGCGCGGTTGATTTCGTCCGCCAGAATAATATTGGCAAAAATCGGACCTTTGCGGGCGTAAAACTGGCCGTCCTGCGGCCGGTAAATCTGCGTCCCGATCAAATCCGCCGGCAGCAGATCCGGCGTGAACTGTAACCGCTTAAAAGTCGCCTGGATAGCCTTCGCCAAGGTCGTCACGGTCATGGTCTTGGCCAGCCCCGGCACCCCCTCAATCAGGACATGGCCGTTGCTCAGCAGCCCCACTAACAGCCGCTCCAGCATGTACTTCTGGCCGACAATCACCTTTTCCCACTGCCCCATCAGACTGCGGATAAATCCGCTTTTTTGTTCCACCTGGACAGCAATCTGTTTTACATCAATTGCCATTGGCAAAATCCTCCGCACGACACTTTACTATATAACTCTCGAATAAACAACCATTTACAAATTTTTCCCGCAGCCCGGCTCCCCCACCTCGCCAGCTTGTCTATTACTAGATACTCAAAAAGGCACTTATAATACGCAAAAATTGAATTTTTTAAATCCAAAACCTGCCATCCGCAGCCCTTGCCCCCTGCTCAGCAGCTTCACATATCATTTGCCTTCACAAAATGACTTAACCGGTCGATCAAATAATCCATTTGATCTTTCTGATGACCGGCGGATATCTGGATTCGTATCCTCGCCTTATTTTTCGGCACCACCGGATAGCTGAATCCCACCACATAGATCCCGGACTCAATCAGCTTCTGTGCCGCCTGGACCGTCTTGATTTCATCCCCGATTAATATCGGTACAATCGGATGCGCGGACCTGGCGACCGGATAGCCCGAAGATTGAATTCGTTCCCGGAAATATCGGGTATTTTCTTCCAGGCGGTCCCGCAGTGCTGTGGACTCGGTTAAAATATCCAATACTTTTAACGTAGTATAGGCAATCGCCGGGGCCAGAGTATTCGAAAACAGATAGGGCCGGCTCCGCTGCCGCAGCAATTCAATGATTTCCTTCCGCCCGCTGGTGTATCCCCCCGATGCACCCCCCAGCGCCTTGCCGAACGTCCCAATCAGGATA
>JAKQBU010000229.1 GCA_029573975.1 Planctomycetota bacterium | reverse complement strand
CGCGTATTGCCCAGGGTTCCTCCGTTATATTCCTGTCTCCAGGCGTATTCAAGAACGGAGATAACACCACCGCCTGGGCGCCGCTGCCGGATAAAGGCGCGGTTCAAGGCCTGAGCCACTGGCTCTATCACGTGGATGAATGGGCGAAAAAACACCCAATCTTCGCCGGTATGCAAGGCGGCGGACTGATGGATTACACCTATTATCGGGAGATCATTCCAGATATGGCCTGGACGGGTGGTTCGGTCCCTGCCGAGGCGGTCGCCGGAATGAACGATGTCTCGTGGTCTTATAATGCCGGCCTGACGGTGGCCGTCCATAAGCTGGGGGCGGGCCGGTTCGTGCTGAACACCCTCCTGATCCGGGAGAACCTTGGCCGGATTCCCCAGGCAGAAAAACTGCTACGCAATATGCTCAATTATGCCGGTCAGGACCTTTCCCAGCCGGTCCAGCCGCTACCGGCTGATTTTGCAAATCAACTCCAGCAGATGGGCTATTAAGACCAATATCCCTTCAAATATCTCCGGGCAGAGAAGATCGTCGGTCTCCTCTGCCCGGCAGATTTTTTCTACCAATGATAAATCAAAAAATGACGCAAAGTCCTATAATAAAAAGACTTTTCGTCGATTCTTTCCCCAACTGTTGCTTTCTACCATCAAATCCATAAATCATTAGCAAAAAAACAATTACAAACTTTTAACCATTCCTCCACTCCAGCCATGTTGCCTGAAATCAACAGGAAATCTCCCTGTTAATCTGGGTAAAAATTCCTTCCTACCCAGCAAAAGCGCAATCCCCTTTAATCAAAGAACTTACAATCGCCTATATTTATACTCCCACCCGCCAGTCCCGGCACATCCTTTGCGTTTTATTCCCGTAGGCATAGCTGATGTAAGGAATCATGGTTATGGAACTGTATATCGCTTTTACTGATTTTATGAACCGCAAATACCGGCTTCTGATACTGGCACTGGCCAGCTTTGCCGCTCTCTGTTAATCAGATCCCGGCTTTCCGGCTGACCATTACCTGAAATCCCCTTTACGCCACTCTCCTTTTAAAGGCTGCTATTTTCCGCCGGTTTTATTCTTCGTTTTCCGGTAATTTATCTTCCCATTTTTGCCTGGGCCTCTGCATGAGAAAATGCACACGTCTGGAAACTTCCTCCGGCAAGGCCTGATCCACCAGTTTGCGCGCCCGCCGGATATCGGTTCGCCGGCTCAGATGCGTCAGCAGGATATGCTCGCATTCCACCTGTTGCAGAAATTTCGCCAGCTCATCAAAATGATAATGCCGACCAGCCCGGGCCCGATCCCAGCAATCCGGCTCGAAAAACGTGCATTCCGCTATCAAAATCCTGCTGCGCCGCACGCACTCCAGCTTCTCGAAATCGCCTCCCATAGTATCCCCCAGGTAGGTAACTAGCGGCATATTAAGAACATAGGTTACTTCCACCCCCGTCTTCCGCAGCCGGGCTATCTCCGGACCGGATAACTCGGTATATTCCGCTTTGAGTTTCAAACGCCGCTCGATAATCGTAAAACCCAGACTATCCTGGCAATGGTTAGTTGCAAAACCATAAACGAAAAGATTCCGCCGCAGCTCGTATTCCTGGCCCGGCCCAAAGGGAATAATCTTACCCGGCGGCCGCGTTCCGTCCAGCCGACCCCAGTGGTCCAGCAACCCCTCCAGGATCGGCGCCAGGCGTGCCGGGACGATGGCCGTTCCCGGCATCATTTCCCGGAAGTCTCGCTGGGAAAAGTAGTAAGCAATCCCCGCTGCATGGTCCATGTGGCCATGGCTAAGAAGCACATAATTTACCGAAAGAATCTGATCCGGGGCCTTACCCACATCAAAACATACATCCAGTTCCGGCACCGCCACTACCGTTTCCTCCCCCGCCACGGAATAGCCGATGACCTCCATCGAATCCAACCTGTGCTGTATTAAATTGTGACTGGACATATCCTCATTTTCTATAGTGACTTACTACCTGATTCCCTGGCGGCGCAGTTTATGGTTTTGTTTTGCAAGCTGGCTTCCAGCAATCATTTAGGCTATTATGGCTATATCGTGGTAGCCATTGTAGTGGCTGAGCGGTACTTGGCAAGAACAAATAAGGAACTTTACCATGCATAGCATCTCTCTTTCAACGCATAAGCGCTGTGAATTAATCGATATCACCAGCCGGATTAACGAAATCATTGCGAAAGAAAATTTCCGCGACGGTTTCCTGCTGGTTTTTGTCCCCCACACAACCGCCGCCGTCACGATCAACGAAAATGCCGATCCTGACGTCTGCCATGATATCCTGCTGACGCTGGAGGAGCTAATTCCCCATATTCGAAAGGGTTACCGACATGGAGAGGGTAATTCCGATGCCCATGTCAAAGCCTCCCTGGTCGGCTCTTCGGAAACCATTCTGGTGGAAAACGGGCGGCTCTGTCTGGGAACCTGGCAGGGTATCTACTTTTGTGAATTTGACGGTCCCCGCACCCGGATGGTGAATATAAAAACTGTGTCCTAAACTTATTATTAACAAAGGTTTTTCTAAATAATAAAGGATAAGCCAGAGAATCCCGATAGAAAACCGGGGATATTGACGAACGGGCAGACCAGTAGTAGAGAGGTTTTTATGGCGCCATTAATCATAAGTATCAGCGGAATGCGGGGAGTAATCGGAGAATCTCTAACTCCGGTGGTGGCTGCCAATTACGGTATGGCCTATGGTACGTTTTTGCGGGGGAGTTTCCCGCAGGACAGTGGCCCGCTGAAGGTTTGCATCGGCCGGGACAGCCGGCCGTCGGGGATGATGATGACGGCGGCGGTCAGCGCAGGTTTGATGGCTGCCGGCTGCGAAGTGATTGATCTGGGGATCGTTACCACACCGGGAGTGGCCTTGATGGTGCGGTATCTGGGCTGTGCCGGCGGGGTGGTAATCACGGCTTCGCATAATCCGGTAGCCTGGAATGGCATCAAGCTGCTGCGGGATGACGGGATTGCCTATCCAGCAGATAATGCCCGGCAAATACAGCAGTTATATTTCGATAGGCAATTTGTTTTGCAGGATTCGCTGGGGGTTGGACTGAGCCGGACGGAAAGCAAGACGCATGCGGTGCATGTGGATTCGGTTTTGCAAATCTGTGATAAGAAACAGATTGCGGCGCGGCGGTTTAAGGTGGTGCTGGACAGCATCAACGGGGCCGGCTGTGTGGTCAGTGCCCACCTGCTTTCCGCCCTGGGGTGCGAGCTGATCCATATCAATAACCGGCCGACGGGGATTTTCGCCCATACGCCGGAGCCGACGGCGGAGAATCTGGCGGGGCTGGGGCCGATTATCAGCAGGCATGGCGCGGATATCGGTTTTGCCCAGGACCCGGATGCGGACCGGCTGGCAATTATTGATGAGACAGGCACTTATATCGGTGAGGAATATACCCTGGCGCTGGCGGCGAAGTATATATTCAGCAAGAAGAAGGGGCTGGCGGCGGCGAATCTATCGACATCGCGGATGATCGACGATATTGCGGGGGCGGCTGGATGCCGGGTGATCCGCACGCCGGTTGGGGAGGCCCATGTGGCCAATGCCATGATGGCCAGCCAGTGCGTGATCGGGGGGGAGGGTAACGGCGGGATTATCGATCTGCGGGTGGTTCCGGTTCGTAACTCTTTGGTGGGTATGGTTTTAGTCCTGCAGTTGATGGCAGAGACGGGCAAGACGGTCAGCCAGTTGGTAAATGAGATTCCCCG
>JAKQBU010000227.1 GCA_029573975.1 Planctomycetota bacterium | reverse complement strand
GGCTCCCGGAACCGCTATCAGCACGGAGCCTATTGGGGAACTCCGGTCGGCTGGGTTTGCTTTGCTATGGCCCAGACGGATGAAGCATTAGCCTTGAAGCTGGCACAAGAGTACATTCAGGAACTGCGGGAAGGGGACTTCCGCAAAGGCCAGGGCTTCGGCAGCCCATGGGAGTGCATGCACCCGGAAGGGGACTACCGGCAAAACCCCATCTACATGACCAGCGTCACCTGCCCGCTGGCCGCCTTTAAGCGGCTGGGCTGGTAATCCGGGGCCTGCTTTTTCGGATAAGCAGCAGGAAACCGATACCGGCCAGCATCGCCGCTGGTGCTTCCGGTATGGCACTTTCTCCGTTGCCGTACACCCCCACATTGTCAATCCCCACCCAGGCGCTGCCTTTACTGGTAATCCCCAGATAATCGGTATTTTTGAAGGTCTCGCTGGTATCGGTAAAGAGGATGCCAAAGGATTTAACGTTGCTGATTATATTGGCAAACGATTGTGGGCTTTTCAGCGTCGGCCAGGCAATGAAATTTTCCTCCCGCAGTTCCACCTGATGCGTGGTCCATTTGCTATCCGCTTGGATATCCCAACTGAAAAGGTCATTGGAAACATAGTATGGCTGGCCATTCTCCCCGGACCCGAGGAAAAAGCGTGCCGTCGGAGTTTTGCCGGGGCCGGTAATGGTTCCGGCCAACAACAGGGTATCTATCGTCAGCGTTCCGCCCGTCCAATCGCCTGACAGGCTGGTATTGCTGGTTTCGATCGAATACAGACGCCCTTTGCTGAACGCCGCCTGATTACTGACGGATGAAAAGTTCCCTTTGTTCTGATCCGAAGGAGAGGTACTGACGGGGGCGGCAATATACCCTCCGTCATTACCCTTGGTGCTGTAGTAAAACGGGTCATATGACTTATACTTCCCGTTGTCTTTGATATTCACATACTGCCAGTCCCCCGCCCCCTCATCAAACGTTTCCATCCAGCCGCCCGAGGCAGCCGTTCCCAGCCCCAACACGCTTACCATTATGGTTTGAATCACTCTCTTGATTAGCAATATACTCTCACTTTCTTGTATCGACTGTGTTTTTTACTATCCGGCGTCTGCTCAAGCATAAAATGTAATGTCTCCTCCGGCAAATTTGCGTGCCCATATTTCCGGCTTTTTCCTCCTGGAAAATGTAAAAATAGGCAAAATAACTCGACTGTACCTGCAAAATTTCCTCGAAAACCCTTTTGAACCTCGTTTTTATGTGCCAGAACCCCGATTTTCCGTTATAATTTCTGTATCGAGTGGGCGAGGCGATCGCTCATCCCCAAACCGGATGGTAGGAAAGTCCGGGCAGGGCAGGGCAGGGTGATGGCTAACGGCCACCGGGAGCGATCCCCGGGAAAGTGCCACAGAAAACACACCGCCGATGGCCGGTATCGGCTCAGGTAAGGGTGAAAGGGTGCGGTAAGAGCGCACCGCGCCGCTGGTGACAGCGGCGGCACGGCAAACCCCACCCCCTGCAAAACCAAACAGGGCCAAGCGCTCGCCCGGCGCATTCGAGGCCCGGGTAGGTTGCTTCCGCAAGGAGAGCCGGCGCGTAACCGCCGGTCCAGATAAATGGTCGCCGGCCGGTTCCGACCGAACCGGCCAACAGAACCCGGCTTATTCGCCCGCTCGATCTTTTCTTATGGACAGCCCGCTCGATCCGGTTACAATAACGTAAACACAGGAAATTGTCTGGAGGTTGTATGGAAGAACCGCGTATTAAAATATCGTGTAAAAACAAAATCAAGGTTGTCGAACTCCTCGACGAAAAAATCCTCGACGAGGCCACCCTCGCCGACCTTACCGAGTCCCTTTTCTCTGTCGTCATCGATGAGGAAATCCCTAAAATTGTCATCAATTTCACGCATGTCAAACAAATGAGCTCCAGTATGCTGGGAACGCTGATCCGCCTTAATAAACGCGTCGCCGAAAAGGGCGGCGAGCTGAAATTGTGCGGCATCATCCCCATGCTGTATGACATCTTTGTCCTGACCAAAATCAACAAATTGTTCGAAATCTACCACGACGAACGAACCGCCGTCAACAGCTTCGAATAATGCCGCTGTTCCGACGGTAGGGGGGCGGTCTTATGCCGGATGCACAATTTCCTGCCCCGTAGGCGACAGAATAATATCCTTCTGGCAGGCATCCTTCCCTTCCGTGTCCGTTAGCTCCAGATACCACCCGATGGTAATCAGTTTTCCCCGGAATGAGTACGGCCCCTCCGGCAGCGTCAGCGCAAATTCCCGCTCCTCCTCCAGCCCCGGCCTCTCAAAACGCATACTCTCCGTCACAGCCATATCCTGAGTGCCATATCCGGTCGTTTGCCAGAACAGCGACAAATCCAGATATGCCGCCGGCTTTTCCAGCATCCAGATCGCCCGCCCCCGAAGGATCTCACCCGGAACAAATGCACGGCGGTCCTCTTCAATTACAATGTCAAACGTGTTCATGGCTTCTCCTGCCGGTGAGGGACTACAGTAATCTTATATTCCTCATGAATGTCCGGCCAGATATTGATTTTTCCGCGCATTTCAATTTTCCAGATTACCTTGTTGTTTCGGGCTTCAAACGAGTGCATCATTTCGCCCGGAACTGTAAAATCAACTCGGCCATACGGTACTTCCAGATCATTCTCCGTCGAGAACAATTCCGCATGATATATGAGATGTCTTTCCGTGTGGCTATTTTTCCCCCGCTGGCTGGTCGCCTCCTCCATACCTCGCAGCGCCAGCATCAGCTTCCGGATTCGACCGGTCAAACCGCCAAACTGCCACTGTAACTCGCCGCCGCCCCCCAGCGGCACGGTAGCGCTGCTGAGCGTCACGGTTGCCCGCGGATTAAACAGCGCCAGAAAATAATAAAAGATCGAACCGATTAGTACGATCCCAATCGCCACAAACGGGATCATAAACAGCGTTAAAAACCAATCCCCCTCCCCGCTCTGCCAACCTTTTATCGCTATCATGACAAATACCGACACGATGCCATTCCAAAAGGCTGCGAAGATAATACTGCCTGCCAGCCGCGCCCACCGTGATTTCGACTTCAGCGTCACCGGCAGCGCTTCCCGGTCCCAGCCGTGCAGCATGGTCATCGACGGCTGCGACTGGCCTTTCGGCAGCCACTTCGCCGCCCCGGCCTTGCGGCTGGTCTTCGTCCGTCTCCGGGCAAAATACAGCCCGCCCATCCCGACAGCCAGAAATGGCAGCGGAAATAACGCAAACAGAAGCCCCCAGTGCCATCCCCGCTTCAGTACCGCCTCCGCCGGATTCTTTGGGTTGACAAAACACTGCGGATTGGCTGCCGTTTTATACCTTTCCACAATCCGTTCCTTACCCTTATACCCGCTGGACGAACCCCCGATAAAATCATACCGGTCGCTCTGGTAGCTCCTGCCCTCATACTGATATTCATATGTGATTTCAACGCTGTAGGTCGTCCCGTCGCTGTCGGAATGGCTTTCCACCTCCGCCGCGACGATCCGGCAGGGAACCGCCACCCATCTTTCCGCGTCAATTGTATTCCAGATCGGCCGAATCACCATCGGATATACCAGTCCCACCCCAATGCAGGCAAAGACGAAGCAGAATACCATCAAGGCATTTCTGCCATATTGCTGTTTTCGCTGCTCCTGTTTCGTAATCGCAACCATCATTTTTTCCCAGCCGCTTCCAGCCCGCTTTTGCACAGCAACTCCGCATTATCCACCCACATCACAAAAAACGGCTTCTCCGCTCCCCGCTTCCGCATGATAATTAAAAAAGGCCGGTCAAAAAGAAAATTTCTTGAATATCTTGTTTTGCCGAGCGACATTGCAATAGATGAATCTGATGCGATTAATGCTCCGCTCTTATCAAGCCTGAACCGAATGTTTTGGAATGCTTTTGTAATAAAATATTCATCAAAGCCTTGATTTAATACATGATTATCCGTGTCGGTCAATTCCCGAAAATGATGCGTCAGATCATAATTTACGTTGGGGACGAAAAGAGAGTCGTGTTCACCAAAATTTCTTTCCCATTCCTCATTCTTCCAAGTTTTGATATTGTCCAAGAGAGTTGTAACCATTTGATTCAGATTATCCTGCCACGATACACAGGCGATAATAATCTGACAGGGATTTGAGGTCCGGCATAAATCCAATGCAAACTCTGTCAGTTGTTCGGAAAGATTATCCATATTATTTTCGGAGGTATAAAGCACTTCAATTTGTTTTACAAGTTCATCGTTTACCGAATTATGACCTTTAAAAAAACTAAAGCCGGTTATGTCCGTTTCATTATTTTTTCCATCTGTAAATATTCCTTGACGATCAAAATATGGTGTTGTAAATTTCACCGCTGCCGTAAGATAGGCATATGCTAATAAATCTTTCGGGCCAGCTTCAAGCTCAGGTAATTTTACTAATGGAAACTTTATCGCCATGTCCTGATGGATTTTTTCGATTATACCATTTGCTCCAATTCCCGCCGCGGCATAATAGCCCTCCGGTATCAAATCCGCCTCATCCATCCGGTTCTGGTTTAACCGGCTGGCTATCTCCTGCGCCGCCGAAAGCTGAATCGGCTCCCCGATCACCTCCTTCACCATCTGATCCCACGCCATCTGAAACGACCCGCACCAGATGACATTCTTCCCCTTTTCCGCCGGGCTATCCAGCGTCGCCACGATCATCGTCCGCTCCAGCCCCGTCGTCTCCCCTGATACGCCAACGCCGGTGGCTCATAGTCCCCCTCCTGGTAATCCTTGCACCCCGACAAAAACATCCCCGCCATAGTTAAGGAAAGCGGAACCAGAATAATCCTGCGGTATTTCTCAATATGCTTTAGTTGTTTCATAATGTTTCCCATCATTTCTTCCTTGCTGCTGTCGGACTGCTCTTTCATTGCGGTTTTTCTTTCATCCATCCTGCCAGCAAAGGCCATTTGTCAAATTCCCGATCTACCTTCTCTCTGCCCGTCGCCTGGATAACCCAGAGGTTCTTGGGGGCATGCAGATCATAACCTATCCGATCTCCCTTCGGCCAACGAAATACGGTTCCTAACCGTTGTATATCAGGATTCGCTCCGGTTACCTGTTTCAGTACTTCTTCCTCACTACCCTTATGGAACAGGGCCGCGATTCCCGCCTCTTTCCGGCTATGTACGGCAATCCTTATGGGTCCCCGCTTATAGACGGACCAGACCTCGTTTTTCGCCCTGGCTGCCCAACCTGCGGGTATATGCACTTCACCCGCGGCGCAGGCAAAATTTTTATACACGCCGGTATTGTTCCACTGTTCCATCTTCTTCCCCGGCCCCGCCAGGTGTAAAACTCCTTCCATATCTTTCTGTCCGTCATCCAGCAGCAGGGTAATGGGCCTGGACACCATCAGTGACAGTGGACCCCGATGAACTCCCCCCGCACTCAATAAATATCCCGGTCCGCCGCTATAGATTTCTGGAGATGCCATCACTCCATGTCCGATGCAGACCAAGTATTCCGCGGGTTTCTTTTGAAGCCATTCCGCCGTCTGGTCGGGCAACTGGTATGGCATCAGGCTGGCCCATAAGGCATTATGCGAGCCGATCAACTCCTCATCTGGCGCGATGGCGGTTCCCGGCAGACGGCTTAGCCATACCCTGGCGAAATGATGCATACTGTCCGCTTGCAGGGACGTAACCCCGGTTCGCCGCAACTGCCGGCGAAACGGCGCACACCTCCGGAGACCCAGACTCCCGACCGCATAGTGCCAGTGGATCTGATCCAGAATCCCTCTGGCGCATTCACGCACCGGCTCCGAACCGAAAGCCTCCAGGTTCAGCAACGCCGTTATCGTGTAGGCCAGGTAGGGTATCGAGTTAAATTCATACAACCCGTTTTTTCTCATGTTGCCCAAATACGCAAGAAGAAATTCCTCCATACCGTTCGTTCGATTATCGTATAGTGGGGCGGAATTGCCATGCAGGTCCAGCCAGCGGTTTTTCAGATACCCCGAACCACGAATCATCAAAATATGATTTTCCGTTTCCTGCATCAAACCTAGTGTCATCGGCGTGGCCAGGCTGGAACCTTTCCCTTCCTCCGTCAATAGCGTATCCAGCAGGTGCTTACGGGTGTCCGGATACAATACCTGTTCATCCTCGCCGAACATCCATAAAATGCCGCTGAGGATGGTCAGGGTAAAATCGTAATCCCCGTCCGGATGCAAAGACCAGCTCGAACCTACCCCGGACCAGGGTTTTTGCTCCCTGAGATACGAATTGACTTCCTCCACATCTATCCGGGCGGCCAGTTTTGCCGCCAAAATGCGGGGGGCGACAACTTTCCCTTTTTCTCGCCAATCGGCCAGCCGACGGCCAGCCCAATGAGTCACGATCTTGTCAGTAAGTTGGCTGCGGACCTGCCCGGAATTACTCCGCTCCTGCGGCGTCTCTATCATTCCTGTCACCCCGGCCATCGAAAGCTGAATCGGCTCCCCGATCACATCCTTTACCATCTGATCCCACGCCATCTGAAACGACCCGCACCAGATGACATTCTTCCCCTTCTCCGCCGGGCTATCCAGTGTTGGTACGATTATTGTCCGCTCCAGCCCCGTCGTCTCCCCCTGATACGCCAGCGCCGGCGGTTTGTAGCTCCCTTCCTGGTAATCCGTATGTTCCTTGCACCCCGACAAAAACATCCCCGCCCCTGCCATCCCTGCCAGTAGATATAATTTTATCTTCGTAAAACCAAAAAAATGCCTCATAATTTTATGCCATTTTAATTTTTTCAATAATCTTATGTTTAAATTTCAGTTTGGCTCCGTTTCCGTCGTATTCATATACTTTGAAACCGTTAGTATATACAATCTTTCCCTCCCGGTTGATATCATAGGAGGACACATTTTTGGCAATCACCGCCATGTCATGATTCATGTCGATCCGGATTAACTCCCAGCTACCGGGTACCAGTGAAACATCATCTGTCTTTTGATAAAATTTTTTCAGCTTGGCGATATGGATGGTCTGCCCCAATACCTGCACATGTTTGGTCTTCGGCATTGGTTGCGGTAGATTCGGCCCGGCCGGCTTGAAAGGATTTCTGCTGAACAGTTCCGTAAACATGTTCAGAAAATTCATAATCGCCATCAGGAACCGGAACGGAAACGTTACAACATTCAGTAACATCCGCAGCGGCGATACCGGCCCCGCCGAAACATAGGGCCGGCGAATGCAATAGATATTTCCCTCGGCGTCTTCCCGGGGCAGCAGATAGTCGTAATGGTCATCATAGAGTATTTCGGCTACTTCGTTTTTCTTCCGGTCCAATCGATTGATAAAAGAAGGACTATACGCGATAGGCCATCCTTCCTCATTTCGCGCAATCCCCGAGGATTGATACAGAATGTGATTTTCATCCCGCAAGCTGAAGCTGGGTTCGGTATCCCGGCTGTCCCCGCTGGTAATGGTCTCCAGATATTTCCCTTCCGAATCGAGCAGCGTAAGAT
The DNA here is from genome assembly GCA_029573975.1 of Planctomycetota bacterium. The sequence continues at coordinate 6,278 of JAKQBU010000227.1, read as the reverse complement.
GGACCCGCCCGTCCTCCTCCTGCACCGCCAGGACAAACTGACCGGCCTTTTCCGAATAATCCAGCCCTACGGAAGCGAAATCATTCTTATGGAACAACCGGCTTTCATAGTCCTCCCCCAGCTCATATTTGAACAATCCGGTGACCTGGTGGTTCGTCAAAACATAGTATATATCCTCCTCCCCGGCGCTTAGCTCGATATGCCGGTAATGGGACATCGTAGCCGCCGCCGTCGGATTTCCCCAGAGCAGAGCCTGGCCGAAAACCGGGTCGGTCCCGCTGCCTTGCTGTTTCCACTTATGTATGGAACTTTGCCGGTCTGATTCTTTGCCCTTTTCCTGCACGAAATGGCTTTCGATTTCCCGGGGATTTTCCCCCTCTTTCCATTGATACAAACGGCCGTCGGATAGAAAAAAACAATGATTCATAACTCTATGCTCAATCTAAAGTTAGACGCTTGACTTCGTATTTGTCCCATATAAATTATTCCTAACCAGTGAATTCTAGCAGAATCCCCCTCAACACACAAGCGGGAATCTGCCAGCGTAGTTTTCAAATGAATCGCCTAATAAAAGATTACCTCGGCCTGTTTGTTTTTTTCATTTTTCATCCAATCGGGTTGAAAGGTTCCACTTAAAGCGGGATCTTCCTCCATAACGAAAAAATGCCTCAATGTCCGACATATTTCGCATAAAGGCTTAATGCTTCCTCAATATTGTTTGTTCCCTTGATAATCGCCCGCCCGTCCGGGAAAATCGTCATCTCGATTTCCGCCAGTTGCAGCCGCAGCATGAATTCATTCTGCATAATCGGCCCCGCCTCCTTCAGCCGCTGGGCAAATTCCACCAGATCGATGGCAATGCCCTTCACCCGCGGCCGCACCTGCACCGAATTCCGCCCGCACAGGCTGATCGTGCTCAAGCTGCCCTTGCCTTCCAGAAAATCAAACTGCCTTTCCCCGCAACAGGTACAGCCATCCTGCAAATTCTCCAGACTCATCTGGTGAATCCGGTTCTGCCACAGCTCGAAACTCACAAAATTCCGGTTCACCGCCTCCCGACTTCCCGTCAAAATCTTAATCGCCTCCATTGCCTGAAAGCTTGCCACCACGCCCACCGTCGGCCCCAGTATCCCCGCCGTCTCGCAGGTTTCCAACTGTCCCGGCTCCGGCGGCTTGTCAAACAGGCACCGCAGGCACGGCTTGCCACCTGGCAGTACCGCCAGCATCATCCCGCTGGCCGCCAGGCACGCACCATAAATCCACGGAATATCATGCTTCACCGCCGCATCATTAATCAGAAACCGCGTCTGCAAATTATCCGTCCCGTCCAGAATCAAATCCGCCCCCTCAATAAAATGCTCGATAGTCTCATGGTTCACATCTGCCACGATGGGAATAATATCCACCTCCGAATTGATCAGCCGCAGCTTCCGGGCCGCCGCCTCCGCCTTGGGCAGGTTCTTATTGATATCCGCCTCATCGAACAGTGCTTGCCGCTGTAAATTACTAAATTCCAGGTAGTCCCGATCCACAATCCGTATCTTCCCCACCCCGCACCGCACCATCATCGACGCCAGCATGGAACCCAGCGCACCGCACCCGATCAGGGTCACGCTGCTGCCCCTCAGCTTCCGCTGGCCCGCCTCACCTACCGGTCCGAACAGAATTTGCCGTGAATACCGACCCTGCGGGCTTTTAAAATCGTTATTATTTCTCTCTTTCATATCCGTACCAGCCTGTCTAATACCCTGTTAAAAAACAACTTATAAAACAATTGCTGCCGTCTGATTTGTTCCGCTTTACTCCATTTCCGATTGCCATTTTCTCGCCAACCCCTATAATATACCTTTTTAAACCGAAATTGGGAGAAATAAATATGCCGCTCTTGTCGGTCATAACTACCCGCCAGCCGGACTTCTCGCAGCGCTGGCACCGGCTCCTCCAGCAGTTGAGCCTGGAAAATATGCTCCTGCAAGGCCAGGACAAGCTGGCCATCGTCCGCGACATCATCGAGCAGGTCCGCCTCCGCGGTGACGCCGCCGTTACCGAGTTCACCGCCCGCTTCGATAAGGTCAGCCTCCAGCCGTCGGAATTCCGCATACCCGCCGAACTCATGCGCCAGGCCCACCAGCAGCTTACCCCCGAACTTTTGGCCGCTTTGCGCCGCTCGATTCAAAACGTCCGCAACTATCAGCAGGCCATCAAGTTACAGAGTAAACCCGACTGGACCACTGCCGGCGCTACCCTCGGTGTCCGTTACCGCCCCCTGCGTCGCGTCGGTGTCTGCGTACCCGGTGCCTCCGCGCCTCTGGTCTCCACCGTCATTATGACCGCCGTCCCTGCCCAGGTGGCCGGTGTTTCCGAAATCGCCATCGTCACCTCCCCCAGCTATCAGGGCAGCATCCACCCCGCCATCCTGGCCGTCTGCTGCGAACTGGACATCACGGAAGTTTATCGCATTAGCGGCGTCCAGGCCGTCGCCGCCCTGGCCCTCGGCACCGATACCATCCCCAAGGTCGATAAAATCGTCGGCCCCAGCAGCATCTGGGCGCAACTGGCTAAAAAGGAGCTTTTCGGCCTGGTCGATATCGATAGCTTCGCCGGCCCCAGCGACGTCCTCATCATCGCCGACCAGACCGCCCGGCCCGACTGGCTGGCCGCCGACCTGCTCAGCCAGGCCGAACATGCCCCCGGCAGCGCCATCCTCCTTACCGATAATGCCAAACTGGCGGATGCCGTCGCCCTCGAACTGGACCGCCAGCTTTCTCATTTGACCCGCAGCGAGCAAACCCGTGTTTGTGTCCAGGAATCCTGTCTGGCGGTTGTAACCAAAGACCTCAGCGAAGCAATCACCCTGGCCAACGAGTTCGCCCCCGAACATCTCCAGATTCAATGTGCCGACAACCCCGCCGTTGCCGAAAAAATCACCAGCGCCGGCGCCATCTTCCTCGGCCCCTACACCCCCGTGGCGGTAGGGGACTACTTTGCCGGCCCCTCCCATACCTTGCCGGTAGGGGGGTCAGCCCGCATTTTCAGCCCCCTCAACGTGAATGACTTTCTGAAACAGTCCAGTATCATCAGCTATAACCAGCCCGCGCTGGCCGCCGCTGCCGATGCCATTGACACCATAGCCCAGGCCGAGGGCCTCGACGCCCACGCCAACTCAGTCAAAATACGCTTGAGAAAATAAGAATGGAGCACCCCGTGACTTTCCAGTTCCGACCCAACATCGAAAAAATGAAAGGCTACACCCCCGGTTTCCAGCCGGCGGAAAAAAACGTCATTAAGCTCAACACCAATGAAAATCCGTATCCGCCTTCCCCTCGCGTCATGGAGGCGATACGCAGCATCCCGGAGGAATCCCTGCGGAAATATCCCCCGATCTTCTGCGACCCCTTCCGTCGGCTTGCCGCCCCCATTCTCGGCGTCACCCCGGACCAGATCGCCTGCGGCAACGGCGGTGATGAACTGCTGGCCCTGCTGACCCGCTGCTGCTGCGACCAGGACCACCCGCTGGCCTATCCCGTTTCCACCTATACGCTCTATCCCATCCTCGCCGAAATCCAGGATGCCCGCGTGATTGAAATCCCCTTCGGCCCGGACTACCAGCTCCCTGCTGACCTCAAAACCACCGGCGCCGGCCTGACCATCCTCTGCAATCCCAACGCCCCCTCCGGTTCGCTGGTGGACCTGGACGCCGTTGCCGACCTGGCCCGCAGCCTCCGTGGCGTCCTCCTTATCGATGAGGCCTACGTGGACTTTTCCGAACGGAATTGCCTGCCCCTCCTGAAAAACTTCGACAACATCGCCATCCTCCGCACCCTCAGCAAGGGCTATTCTCTCGCCGGTCTCCGCTTCGGATTCGTCATCGCTTCCCCCCGCATCATCGAGGCCATCTTCAAGGTCAAAGACTCCTATAACGTCAACGCCGTCACCCAGGTCGCCGCCCAGGCCGCCCTTGCCGATCAGGACTACTTCCGCGAAAACGTCCGCAAGGTGGTCGCCGAACGCCGGCGTCTTACCGAGGCCCTTCGCCGCCTCGGTTTCCGCGTCCCGGACAGCCACACCAACTTCGTACTCGCCCAGATCAGTTCCCCGCCCGCCCGGCAAGTGTACGAATTACTACAGCAGCGGCAGATATTTGTACGATATTTTGATTATGAAGGCCTGAAAGATAAAATGCGTATCACCGTGGGAACACCCCGGCAGAATGACAGCTTACTGGCCGCCTTACAGGAAATCGTAAGTAAGGAGTCAAAATTATGACCGACCGAACCAAAACCATTGAGCGGGTCACCAAAGAAACCCAGATTAAGCTCGAACTCAACCTCGACGGCTGCGGCCGCTACGAAATCGCCACCGGCAGTGGCTTCTTCGACCACATGCTCAGCCACCTCACCCGCCACGGCCTCTTCAACCTCACCCTCAAAGCCAAAGGCGATCTCCATGTCGATGCACACCACACCGTCGAGGATGTCGCCATCTGCCTCGGCCAGGCCCTCGACCAGGCCCTCGGCGACAAAAAAGGCATCGTCCGGTTCGGTTCCGCCGTCGTCCCGATGGAGGACAGCCTTGCCCAGGTCGCCATCGATATCTGCGGCCGCCCTTCCTGTGTCTATAACGTCAACTACACTGCTGACAAAATAGGCGACTTCGACGTTGAGCTGGTCTCTGAATTCATGCGCAGCTTCGCCAATAACGCCCGCATGAACCTCCATATCAACGTCCCCTACGGCAGCAACAATCACCACATCGCCGAGGCCATCTTTAAGGCCTTGGGCCGCAGCCTCGCCGTCGCCGTCGCCCGCGATGCCCGCTGCCCGGACATCCCCAGCACCAAGGGGATCCTCTAACCGCCATGAACACCCTCCCCGCGGATATCCAGGCCCTGGTCTTCGACCTCGACGACACCCTCTACCCGGAAATCCACTACGTCCGCAGCGGCTTCCGCGTCATCGCCGCCCACCTGGCCGCGCCGGGCCGCGACGTCGATTCTATTTTTCAACTTCTCTGCCAGGCCTTCGAATCCGGCCCCCGCGACCGCGTCTTCAATACCGTTCTTCCAAAACTCGGCCTTAGCGACGATCCCCAGCTTATCGCCGAACTGGTCAGCCTCTATCGCACCCATCGGCCCGCCCTCCAACTGGACAACTCCACCCGCCGGCTGCTGGCCGACCTCAAAAAAAACTACACCCTCGGCCTCCTGACCGACGGCTACCTGCCCGCCCAGCCGCTCAAGGTCGAAGCCCTCCAGCTCCAAAAATACATCCCACACATCCTCTACACCGAAGAGCTGGGCCGGCAGTTCTGGAAACCATCTACCGTTCCCTTCGAAAAAATGACCCAATTGCTCCGCTGCCCGCAAGCTCAAACCGTCTATATCGCCGACAACCCCGCCAAAGACTTCCTCGCCCCGCGCCAGCTCGGCTGGTTCACCGTCCGCCTCCACCACCCCGGCCAGCTCCACTCCAACCTCACCCCCGCCCCTGACGCCCTCCCCCATTTTACCATTCCCTCCCTCACCGACCTGCCTTCCCTCCTCCCGCCATGCTGAGTTCGATCTTCTGAAAAGGCATTTGCTGTATTACTTGCTTTCCTTTTCTATCGATCTTGCCACCCGGAAACCGATAAAATCCATGTTGGGCAACCACCACTTGCTCTTGGGTATTTGCGGATCATCGGAGTGCCACCACATTTCTTCGAAGTTCCTGGCCGCACAGCGCAGAGCCTCCGCCGTGCTGGTATAGTCGCCGCCGCGTGCCACATGTACGGTTCCGCTTGCCGGTCCTTTGGGATTAATCGCCGGATTTTTTTTCGCCGCTTCCTGGTAGGCGGCGGGACTGTAGAAATCGTAAACCCACTCGTGCACATTCCCTAACAGGTCATACAGCCCCCAGGCATTGGGCTTTTTCTGGGCAACTTCATGCGGTTCACTTTTGGCATTGCCTTTATACCAGGTGAAATCGCCAAGCTGGTTGGGATCATTGCCGAAGCTGAAGGCCGTCGAGGTGTCCGCCCGGCAGGCATATTCCCATTCGGCCTCGGTAGGCAGGCGATATTTCCTGCCCGTCTTCTTGGAAAGCCATTCACAGAAAAACATGGCATTCTGCCAGCTCATCCCGATGGCTGGGTGTTTTTCCCCATACCCCATCGTCATGTCACCGTAAACCGGGGTTGCACCGGTAATCGCATTCACACCGTCCATGCCGGCCTTCTTTTCATTTTCCTTGGCTAGCGCATCCTTCTTCTCGCTGACCGTTTCCTGGTAATACCATAGA
>JAKQBU010000211.1 GCA_029573975.1 Planctomycetota bacterium | reverse complement strand
ATTGGTTTTTTGGGTATTTGTTTTGGACGGCATAATGAACAACCTGGAATTGAAAATGACAAAACCTGTCTAAAACGCTTGGTTTTTGGCTTATAAAGCCTGATATTTTGGTAACTTTATATTATTTTGGACAGCAGTGATGGAAAGCAAACTTAAAATGAAAGCGTATGGTAAATTTCATTGGCTGGTTATGGCGATGATGGTGTGGTGTTATTCCGGCCGGTCTGTTGCGGCCCAGAGCCGGGAGACGGATATGCAGCAGAACTGGCTGAACCGTTTTCTGCTGGCGGACCAGGCGGTCAGGGAGGCAAAAGCCCCGCTGGGTGAGCAGGCGGCGCTGAGCGGGACGGTGCCGTTTTCATTTATGTATGATGGCCGGCCGTCAGCAGATTTTCTGGCAGGGTGGGGAAAAACCATCGGTCAGGAAATTCGCGGCGAGGGGAAAGTCCGGTGCGATATTACCTGGCTGGACCCCGAAACGAATCTGGAGATGGTTTGTGAGTTGACGTCCTTCAACGAATTCCCGGCGGTGGAATGGGTGCTACGTTTTACCAACCGCGGCAGCGCGGATTCGCCGATTCTGGAAAAGATTCTCCCGCTGGACTTGCAGGCGGATTTGCAAGCCGGCTGCGAACCGGTTTTCCACTACGGTCACGGCGGCCCCGGCCGCATGGACGACTTTCTGCCGCTGGATCAGAAACTCGGCGAAAAGGAAAGCATAACCTATCCAACCGAAAAAACCGTATCCCAGGTATATTTGCCCTACTTTAATCTGGAATTATCCGGGTCCGGCATTTGCGGCGGGATCGGCTGGACCGGCCAGTGGGCGGTGGATGTCCGGCGTGAGAACGGGCGGCTTCATATGGGTATGGGCCAGCAGCTCACCCACCTGAAATTACATCCCGGCGAGAGTATCCGGACACCGCGGATGCTGCTGGTATTCTGGGATGGCCCGGACCGGATGCGGGGACACAATCTCTTCCGCCGCCTGCTGCTGGCGCACTATGTGCCGCGGCTGGACGGCCAGGTGGTGACGATTCCCATTGCCTCGCAAACCTGGCCGACTCCGGCTGAGTATGCCACCTCCGATAAAACCGAAATAGAAACTATTGCCAAATGCTCCGGCCGCGGTGTTGAGGTTCACTGGCGCGATGCCGGATGGTTTGAGGGCGGCTGGCCCAACGGGGCGGGGAACTGGATTCACGACCAGGCCCTTTACCCCAACGGCTTAAAGCCGGTTTCCGACGCCGCCCACCAGGCCGGGATGAAGTTTCTTTTGTGGCTGGAGCCGCAGCGGGCTAACGAGGCTTCGCGAATTGCCCGGGAGTATCCCCAGTGGCTTCTTACGCAACAGGAGGCGGGCTGGCCGGGTTGGCCCGGCAATTACCTGTTCAACCTGGGAATCACGGAAGCCCGGCAGTGGATGACCGATCTGCTCTCGCTGCGGTTCACCGAGTATGGCGTGGATATCTTTCGGCAGGACCACAATTTCAATCCGGTCATGTTCTGGCGGGCGCATGATGCCGAAGACCGGCAGGGCATTGCCGAGATTCGCCACGTCGAAGGTTTGTATGCCATGTGGGATGAACTGCGCCGGCGGCACCCGCGTCTGATTATCGACAACGCCAACTGGCGCTGCACGGGACCTGACCTGGAGGTTATGAGCCGCTCCAGCGGTTCTTTCACCCGCAGCGAATTTGAAGGCTGCGGGGGAAATCCGCTGGCCAACCAGGCGGCCACGGCGGGACTGAGTTTCTATGTGCCGCTGCATGGTAATGGTTTGTATGACCTGGCACCCTATGCTTTGCGCAGCGTCTGCACCACAGGAACCAACTGCGGCTTTCGCTGGCAGGAGCCTGTCGCTGAACAGATGATTGCCGAGATCAAACTGCTCCGCCCCTTGTGCCTGGGCGATTTTTATCCGCTGTCTGCCATCGATGTCAGCGAGGAAAGCTGGTGTGCCTGGCAGTTCCATCGTCCCGACCTGGGCGAGGGAGTGGCCGTTATCTTCCGCCGCCCGAAAACTCCGGAAACTTCGTTTACGGTCCAGCTCAAAGCCCTGGACGCCTCTGCCTCGTACGATGTGGACTTCCGGGAAACCTACAATATCCGCGAAACCCGGCAGATGACCGGCCAGCAGCTTTCCCAGATAATGGCAACCCTCGAAAACCAGCCGGCCAGTTTATTGGTTCATTACCAAATCAGGAAGAAATAATTTAGACAGGAATTGGAGAAAAAAATGACTGGTAGAGAACGATTGACCAAAACGTTGAAAAGGGAAAAAACGGATCGCATTCCGATCGCGCCATTTTTGTATTACAACACCACCTATGAGATGTTCGATTATAAGCCGGCGATGGACCGGTTTTTCGATCCGCTGGATTTCGATCCGGTCGAGAAATTTGTGGAGTATTGCGACTATTTCGGCTTCGATGTGATGCACACGCTGGGGACCAACTGGGACGGCTGGTCGGCCAACTGGCAGCCGCATACCTTTGCCCATCGCTCCGCGGAAAACTGGGATGTCACAGTGGTGGAGGAGGGGGACGAGGATTCCCGCCATAAGACCATCACCATCAAAACCCCGGGCGGTGAGCTTCAGCAGACCGAGAACAAAAAACGCAGCTCGAAATATCTCATTGTAGCTGCCATTGATGAGCATATGCTCAAAACCAAAGAGGACTTCGAAATTTTCCGAAAGTATTGCCCGCCAATGGATTATATCGATTGCAGCCTCATCCGCCGGGCCAGAAAAGCCGTCGGCGACAAGGGTTTGGTCGATTCCTGCACCGGCGGCGTCATTAATGTCATGGATGCCTACCGGAAACTGGACCAGATCTTTATGGATCCCTATCTGGATGAGGGATTTTTTCGCGAAATGGCCGAGTTTTTCCTCGTATGGATTATCAAGCAGGATAAAAAGATGATCGAAGCCGGCGCGGATGTAATCGAATTTACCGCCAATCTCACCACCAGCACCGTCGGGCCGGACTTCTTTAAAAAGTTTGTGCTGGAGTATGACAAGCGGCTGATTGACGCGATCCACCAGATGGGAGCGTTCGTGAATTATCACAACTGCGGCGATTCCATGAAACTCCTGCATCTGTATAATGAGCTAGGGATGGATAGTTTTGGCTA
>JAKQBU010000162.1 GCA_029573975.1 Planctomycetota bacterium | reverse complement strand
GCCATTTTGCTGCAAAGGCTGGGCCTGCATCTTCTGAAAAATCTGCCGCTGTCCGGGCAGTTTTTGAAAAAAATGTAGTGAAGACTTTCCGCGTTTTTACGCCAAAATTAACGTTTTTCACCCCTAACTGCGGAACTTGGGCTACCTCGAAGGTGTAACGATTCCCGAACCGGCGACGATGGCGCTGTTGGGTCTGGGAGCTCTGGGCTTGTTTCGGAAACGCCGGTAAAAACCGTCCGTTTTGGCAGCTTTTTTTTCGGAAATCCAAGCCCCACCGCACGTTGTGGTGGGGCTGTTTTTCAACTAGGATAATATATCTCAGGAAAAGTGACGAAGAATATAACATATCTATATGTAACCTACTTATAGCGTATTATGTACAATTTTTATATCCGTGCCTAGAATAGAATACCCTGACGGAGTAGTTCGAAAATGTATAAATGTCTGATAAGGATCCTGATGTTAATCATGGGGAGCGGATGGATCGGGATGGCGGGGCAGGCTGGAGCAGGCCAGTCCGATATCCTGATTAACGAAATCCAGTACAATCCTGCTGCTGTCAATACCGGCGGGGAGTTTGTGGAGATTTACAACCGCGGCAGCACGGCGGTCGATGTAAGTAACTGGCTATTAGAGGATTCCACACAGGTGATGTTTACCCTGCCAGCCGGCACGACGATCACGGCCGGCGGTTATCTGGTGTTTTACGATGACGAGGCGGCGCTGGCCTTTTATGGTCTGGATGAGGGTACTTCCTACGGTCCTTATACCGGCGGTCTGGACGGGGGCGGCGAGCGGATTGCCCTGAAAAACGCCGGCGGCGCTGTGATAGACGAAGTAACCTACGATGACAACTGGCCCTGGCCCTCCGAGCCGGATGGCAACGGCCCCTCCCTGGAACTGCTGAAACCCTGGCTGGACAACAGTCAGGGTGCCAGTTGGGGTGTCGGCCAGCCTTATACACCGGGCACGGCCAATAATCCCGCCTCCCCCGGTCTGGGCGAGGTGGTCATTACGGAATTGATGTACAACCCCGGCACGCTCAATACCGGCGGGGAATACCTCGAGTTGTACAACCGCAGCGGTTCTGCCATCCAGTTGAGCGGCTGGCAACTGGCTGGCGGCATCGAATATGCTTTCCCCGCCGTAACCCTGAATGCCGGGGCCTATCTGGTGGTGGCTGGGGATCCGAATGTACCGGTTTTTTATGGGATGAGTGATTGGGTGGGGCCTTATACCGGCAAGCTGGATAATTCCGGGGAACTGGTGGTTCTGAAGAACAGCCCGGGCCTGATTGTGGATGTGGTGAATTACGAGGATTCTGCCCCCTGGCCGGCGGAGGCGGATGGCTTCGGACCTTCGCTGGAACTGCTGGATGTCAATGGCGATAACAACGACCCAGCCAACTGGGGGATCGGCCAGCCTTATACTCCGGGAGCGGCCAATGCCCCGGCGCTGTCTGGCGGCGGCGATGTGGCCATTACAGAAATCATGTACGAACCCCGGAAGATGCGCTATATGCAGTATGTCAATCCGTTCAACGGCGGTTACTTCTGGACCGAAGGCGATGATCCGGTCGGCGAATATATCGAGCTGTTGAATCGCAGCGGCGAACCTGTAGATTTGACCGGCTGGCGGCTGCTGGATGAGGATGGGATACTGTTCACCTTCCCCGTCGGAACATCTTTATCCCCGAATCATTATCTGGTAGTTTGTCAGGATTCGGCGGCGATTGCCGCCCGCTATGGCATCAGTAACGTGGCGGGCGATTTCAATCCTGCCGGTAACGGGCTTTCCGGCGGCGGGGAACGGCTGACGCTGCTGGATGCCGAGGGGGTGGTGGTGGATACGGTCCATTATAATGACCTGCCGCCCTGGCCGATTGGGCCGGACCAGTTGGGGGTGTCGCTGGAGTGCCTGGACCCCTGGTCGGATAACAGCCGGCCGGAAAACTGGCGCAGTTTCACCCGCGCGTCAGGTCCCACCCATACCTGGCAATATGTGGAAACCACCGGCATTGCCACCTCGAATACCCTGTATTTCTACCTCAATGGTGCCGGCGAATGGCTGGTCGATACTATCGTGATTACCCCCTCTGCCGGCGGCGGCGATATCATGCCCAACGGCTCATTCGAACCGGCCGATACCGGCTGGAGTAAAACCGGCAATCATGCCGGCACCTACTGGACCAGTCTGGATGCCCATGACGGAACGGCTTGCGAGCATATGGTTTCGACAGGAG
>JAKQBU010000187.1 GCA_029573975.1 Planctomycetota bacterium | reverse complement strand
TTTTCAATTCCAGGTTGTTCATTATGCCGTCCAAAACAAATACCCAAAAAACCAATGTTTTTCGCTTAAAAAGGCATTTTTTACTGATCGTCCTGTCTCGGATAGCATTTATTTTGGACAAGAGTGGCTTTCCATATTCTTTTTCCTCAGTTTTTGCGAAGGTTGGTACTTTTCTGGTTCCGAACTATTCAATACTATTTCCCATACTCGAAGGCAATGTGCCGTATGATTGTGCCGGAAGAACCGGGATTCTTTTCGCCGCGAACCACAATTTTGATCGTGTGGGTTTTTTCCGGATCCAGGCCGGTCTTGATGAACGCAAACTGGTAGGGCAGGGCACACTCCGGGAAGAAACAGTCCACCGTTTCTTGGAAAACTCCGTCGATATGGATATCCGCCTTGCCCGCATCGGGGCCGGCGGCGGCCCGCCAATAGATACTGCCACCCTGGAATGTAAACCGAACACCCTGGCCGGCTTCCGCGGCGGTGTTCGCCTGGCCCTGGCAGTAACGCTCGCTGCTTTCCACGGTCCAGCCGTCGCCCTCGTATTGCACACTTGGGTCGGCCGAACCGACGATGCGGGTATCCCGGCTTTCAATGGGATCGCCGGATTCCGGGTGCGGTTCATAGGTATAGGAATCATAAGGAGGGAAATAACGGGAAGGTGTACTGCCTTCCTTCAGAGTGATAGTCAGAACCCGATCTTTCTGCTGATTGGTTCTCCAATCCCAAAAATTGTACGCCCGCAAGGTCTGCCCGCAGGTAGAGGGGTCGATTCCCTTTTCATCGGCCAAAACCGTGGCAAACAGTTCATTGTCCGGCTGATCGAACAGTTTCGCCATAGGCAGCCAATCCTGTTTAGCCAGATCGCTGCATGCCGAGATACAGAGGGAAGCGTCGCGGAAACCAAAGGCCGCGAATCGCTTGTCCGCTATCCCCATCAGAATTCCGATCCGCAGGTACTTCTGCAGATAGGTGCTGTAGATCGTGTTGCCATAGATACCGCGCAGCCCGCATCCCACTCGCGACGCCTTGCCGCCCAAGCCCGGCTCGGTCCAGGTGCCGTTACAGAACTTGAACCATTTGCCCGGGGCCATCTTGTCGGTAATGGCGCAACGGGCCACTTCGCCGTACGAGACGAAACTGTTCAGTTGCCCCTTTTTCGGGACAAAGGCATTCCAGCAGGTAACGTAGAAATAACCGCCACGGACATCGGTATAGAAATCAAAGTCGGCCGGCCCCATCTCAAAACTGGATCCCGCGTAGTCCTGTGTGTTCGGAAGGGCGCGCGTCAGGACGTCAACAGGTTTACTCCAGGTCAGTCCCATATCCTGGCTCATGGCCATACGGGTTTTTTTGGTGCACCAGCCCTGTTCGCCAATAGGTTCACATTCGGTATGAATCAAGGTGTACAGGGTTCTGGTCGGTTCGTCCCACCACAGGCCGACACCCAGAAATCCGCCGCCGTGAGCACCGGACAGGTCGGCGAAACCATCGGGTTGACGTTCCAGATGATCGAGATCCGGTCCCTTGTAGCGCATGACGCGACACGTCCCAAGGTAGAGATCCTGCCATTTGACGTGCATGAACCAGACTTCCCCATCGATGATCACTTGGCGAAAGCCGCAGTCAAACAGACGATTCTCGTGGTCAGCCCCCCACCAGGGCGATTCCTTTTCAGTCACATCCCAGGCGAAGGGCAGGGAAGGTGCGGATTCGCCGGTAGTATCGGCGGCAATGCTTACCCCACAGCATAATACCATCAGCACGGCAGCCGCCCATAGACAAAAGACCCTTAACGAAAATCCGGTCTCTATTCGTTGTTGACTATTTCCAGACACGTCTTTTGTTAAATACTGTGTTGTCATAAAAATCTCCATATTAGAGGACTTTTCCTGTCGTTTCCGGCACTTTCAATCGCCGCGTTACTCCTCGTAAATCGCTGTCACCTGAACCGAATCCTTGACCTCATGCAGACGAATGATTTCCTTTGCCGAATCGAATTCGCTCCACGGCTGTCCATTGACCACCACGCTCTGGATGGGAACTTTCCGTGGATGGCGGAAACGCACTATAATACTCTGGACCGGATTGCGGCTGGGGATCTCCACCGTCGCCGAAATCCTGCCATGGTCCACATCGGAAACAATCTCATAGGCCAGTGTCCCGAAGTACGTCGGGGCATTTTTCACCGAAATCTTCCGGCCCTGCTCCAGCCAGGCACGGGGTATTCCGCGGGCGATCCACAACGTATGTCCGTCGTCCAACTCCATCACCAGCAGGTTGTGGAAGCATTCCAGGAACCAGCCCGCCGTCCCGTTGTCCGGCGCCTCACAGTTGGTGTATTGCCCCAGATGTCCCCATTCCCACATCTTGCCATCGGCGCCGGTCATGGCCGCATAGGTATTCATCCAGAACCGCAGGAAATTCGGCACATCATCCTGCAGCAGGTAGATATTGGCATTGTGTGAGGCCTTGGGCAGGTTGGCTCCATAACAATTCCAAAACCAGCCATCGCCGGCCTCTCCCCCGGCCTTGACCGAAGCGGCAATCTCCTCCATCACGTTCATGGTGCTGGCAATATTGGGCGGCAGGATGTAGGCCGTAACCTTGGGAGATGATCCAACCTCCTCCATCACCGTCAGGGTATCGTTTATACAGGCATCGCCGGCATCCAGGGCAGCAAGCGGCTCCGCCAGCGGCAAAGCCCCAATGATAATATCACCTTGGGGACGCTGGAGAGAACCATACTCCAGGGCCAGCATCTCGCCCCGCGTGTACGGCACACAGGGAATAAAACTGTGATAGACCCCGTCGCGCCCCAGCCGCACCGGCGAAAGTGCCGCCTCCTGCTCCACCACCCGGCGGATATCCTTGCGAAACGCCTCCGCCTCCTGATGATAGTTCCGGCCGGCGTCCGCATCAAACTCCGTCAAGGCGTCCGCAAACCGCTGCAGTCCCTGCAGGGAAAACGCGTTGTCAGAATAATACCAGCGCCATTCGCAACTGGGCAGGGCATAATCGCCCAGCATGCAGGGCGGCATCAGACCAGCCGCCAGCAGGTCCTGACGGTTGGGGATGTTTTTCATATACAGGGTCCGCTGGCGGGTAATCCAGTCCGCCGCCGCCTGCAACCGCTGGCGATTCTGCTGGAACCACTCCTTGTCACCGGTCAGAAAATAGCGCTCCGCCATGGCAAACAGCACCCGGCCCGTCGAGGCGTGCGTCCCATCATGGCTGTAGCCCATATCATGCCGCATGCTGGTCGCCCATTCCAGCGCCCCATTGCCATCGGTATAATCGCCGTCCGACTTCCCGCCGGGGGCCTTCAGAAAATGCTGATACACCTTGTCCGCCTCCTCGTGCAGTCCCACCATATCCATATCGTGGGCCACCCGACCCACCTCGAACGCCAGGCCGCCCCACATATGCTTGCCCTTCAACTGATTGCACGCCGCCCGCCAGGCTCCCGTCCAGCGTTCATCCGAAAGCTGCACCTGCATGGGCGGCTCTTCCACTTGCGGAAAGGGCGGCACTGTCGTTCCAGCCGGGCAGGTCGATAAACGCACCTTTTGCATCACCTCTTCCCACGAAGCCGCTTCGCGATGCTCACGAGTCATTTGCCGGATTGTCCTGAGATTCTTCCTCGCCAATTCCTGAACGAACTGCCGGGCGGTTTGCCCGCTGCCGGCCTTTGTTATAAAAATCCCGTGTTCCGGAATCAGGATCGGCCCGTCCGCCAGGTCACGAATCCGAAAGGTAAAACCAGCCGTCTCAGTCCACACCGTAACCCGGCTATCCAGAGCCGGCTGGCCGGCGGTAGTGTACAGCAACGGCACAACAATTCCACGCCGGGTATCACCGGCAGCCCGCGACTGCCACTGGTTGCCGCCGGTTGCCTTTGTACCCTTGTCCTCCGCCAATGGCATCACCGGCCCGGCTATAGCCACATAGGTTTCAATCCTCCCGCCAAAATCAGACTGCTCCGTCCCGGCCTGAAATCCCCATTCCATTTCCACATCCATCCTCTGCCACACCCCCATCCCCGGGCTGGTCACATGAATATCCGGCACCGCCGGCCTGGCCCCCTCGTAGAAAACCGCTACCAGTTCCGTGGCCGAGCCGCTGCGATACCAATCCCTGCCGTCTTTGTGGACGTGGATCGGGATTTCCTCCGTCGAACTGCGTTTATAGGTCCAGGTTCTCCGGTCAGCCGATACCTCCGGCCCGCTCAAAATCTCATCCTTCGACCAGCCAAACCACCCAAATCCCGTGGGAAACGACCGTACCTCCACCGTTTCCGGCGAGGGAATCTCCGCGGCATCAGACGGCCAACGCAGTTCCACCTGATAACCTGCCAGCCGGCCCGTCCACAGCAGCCCCGCCAGCAAGCCGCCCTTGGGCTGGGGAGGCAGCGGTTCCAGCAATTCCGGTATCTCATACGAAATGCTTCGCCGATCCTGCTCCGCCATTTCATAAAAAGCCGTTCGATACACCTTATCCATCCGCTCCAGCCGCCGCGGGATAAAATACGCCTCCGGTTTCTCCTGTACCGCCCGATCCGCCCGCCAGACATACGCCCACGGCGAAATGTCCACCGGCTGGTCTGCCATCTGCTCCAGCCGGGCCTCATCCACAACCCCGGTGACCTGCCCTGCCTCCTCAGCCGCATACAAACCACCAACTGCCATCACCAACACCACCGCCGCTGTCATCCGTATTGTTTGCTTTTTCATAGATTTTCCTTCATCTGTCAACGTGTGATTTTACCTGAATTTCATCTCCGTATTGTGCCGGTAATTCCTGTCAAAAAACATGGTAAAATGCGAAATATATTTGTTATTTTGCGAAAATCCGGATATAGTATTTACCACGGATGGAGTATTGTATATGCCTGATATTGCTAGAGTTGTATTACTCATCGACGTTTCCTTTGCGGCCGCCCGGGGATTTCTAGCCGGGATCGCCCAGTATTGCAGCCTTTTCGGCCCCTGGCGAATCTACCGGGAACC
>JAKQBU010000161.1 GCA_029573975.1 Planctomycetota bacterium | reverse complement strand
GCCATTTTGCTGCAAAGGCTGGGCCTGCATCTTCTGAAAAATCTGCCGCTGTCCGGGCAGTTTTTGAAAAAAATGTAGTGAAGACTTTCCGCGTTTTTACGCCAAAATTAACGTTTTTCACCCCTAACTGCGGAACTTGGGTTAATGGTGTTCCATTTCCGCATGGCTTCCAGATCATTGGATTTTTCCACTTCCGCCAGAGCGACGTTGATCGAACTATCCGTAATCGCCTGGATATCGGCGGTCATCTCATTGCCCACCTTACCCCACTGAGCAAAAGCCTCATCCCGCATCTTCTGGGAATCTTCCTGGTGAGCGAAGGCGGTTTTGTAGTCTTTCATTTTGCCCAAGGCCGTCTGGATGGTATTCCGATAGTTCTGGGACAAACCGGAATCCGCACTGAATTCTTCCAACTGGGTATTTAACGCGGTATAGGCTTCATGCCATTTTTCTGCTGCATCTTTGGTGTCATTATTCGTTTTCGTGTAGCCGTTCAGGGCAAAATCCTTGCGGAAACCGGCACACTGGTTCAATTCTTCCAGGCACTTGTTGCCCTGGTTTTCATAGCCGACGATCCGGATGGTTTTGTTCAGGCCGCTCCATCCGACCACTCCCATCACTGCCGCCAGCAGGATGACAATGCCAAAACCAACGCCAATTTTTGTTGAAAGCTTCATTTTTTTGAACATGAACAAACTCCTACAACATGAATTCCTTATACACAAAATCCTGAAAAACCGGTTTTTTCAGCCTGGATTTTGCCTTACGTCTTTCCGTTATTCATTTTTCCAGACAAGAATCCAAAGGAGCCATCCCGGAACTGAACCGTCTGGATGGAAGAGCTACATCTCCTTGAGCTTGGTTTTATACTCTTGTCACATTCTTTCTATCGGAAAGAGGAAATTTCATCTGTGCAAAACCCGATTTCCTTTTAAAAAACCAATCAGCGGAATATCGGTTCCACCCTATACCCGGATTGGTTATTACCCTGTCTGGCTATATTTATGTAGGCGCGATACTATGGAACCACCAAATGGTCCTACCTGTCGGTCGAAAGAGTCCGTCTCATAACTCAGTCAAAATAGCCTCCCAAAAACCAGGGATTTTCCACCCAGCAGGCTGGGTCACAGGATTTTCCCCGGGGAGAATCACCGCAAAATTTCCATTTGAGAAAATTCGGTCTAATCGGCTATAATCATTCCCCGTTGGTATCTGGTGTAACCATTAAAATCTGCGGCATGAGAATTTCTATATGAGCGAAAAAACCGTAACGAAAGACCGTTCGCTGGTGGATCCACCGGCAGCCCTGATATCCCGAAATCCGTTACAGTGGTTCCGGTTTTTCGGACCGGGTGCGATCGCTGCCTCCATCACGATCGGCAGCGGCGAGACCCTCTTTGCTTCGCGCGGAGGCAGCATCTTCGGGTATGACATTCTGTGGGTTTTTTTATGGATTGCCCTGCTGAAGTGGGTGCTGGTCTATGGCAGCGTGCGGCATATCGTATTGAGCGGAGGACATCCCTTCGAACGCTGGACGGAACTGCCCGGCCCGCGGGGCTGGTTCCCGCTGTTCATGGTTTTGACGGCCGTGTTTTGCTGGCCGTTCTGGACCAGTTTTCTGGCCGGCCTGCTGGGAACGGCTTGCACCTGGACGTTTGGCATAGGGGACTATTACTGGTGGGCAACCGGCTGCCTGGCCCTGATTGTCTTGCTGCTGACGATAGGCAGTTATAATTTTCTGGAAAAATCACTGACGATACTGATCGGCCTGAAACTAGCCGCCATACTGGCGGCGTTGTTCTATCTGCGTCCGGATTGGTGGGATCTGGTCAAGAATCTGATTCTGCCGCATAAGCTGGCCTATCCGGAGTGGGCATTGCAAAAGCTGCCGGATTTGCAACAGCGTTCGGCCTGGCTGGAGATTATGGTTTATATTTCCGCCATCGGGGGGGCCAGCCACGATTACCTGGCCTATGTATCCTGGATCCGGGAAAAAAGCTGGGGCTGGAGCCACCTGGGGCAGGCCAGCGCAGCGGAATTGGCGGAAACGGCCGCGCGAAAGGATCACCCGGCGCGGCTGTGGCTGCGAGCGGCACAGGTGGACACCATTACCAGCTTTGCCCTGGTGGTGATTTTTTCGGCGGCCTTTTCCGTATTGGGAACGCTGGTGCTGCGGCCGGAACAACTGGTGCCGGACGGCACGGACCTGCTGAATTATCAGGGCAAGTATCTGGAAACCCTGGCCCACTGGCTGCTGCCGCTCTATAAAGTGGGAATCTTCTGCGTCTTTTTCGGCATGTTATACGGGGGACAGGCCATGTGCTTCCGGGTAATTTATGAGTATCTCATCACTATCGAGCGGTGGCGGACGCGGGTGCCGAACTGGCCGATCCGCTGGCCGATCATGGCCTGGTCCATCGGGGGCGGAATCCTTATTCTGTGGATTAGCAAGTTGTGGCCGGAAATCAAGCCGATCGACATCGTAACCCTGCCGTCGATTTTCACGGGTGTCCTGTCCTGCGGTTTCTATTGTCTGGTGAATCCCTGGATGGACCGGAAGTTTTTGCCCGTAACCTTGCGGATGAACCGGGCGCTGGTTTTCTGGAATTATATCGCGGCTATTCTGTTCTTCCTGATTGGATTCAAGGGCTTATGGGATTACGGTGTTTCCCATTTTGAGAGCTGGGGAAGGTACGGCGGCTGGGGCGGCTTTATCATGCTGGCCGTCTTTATCCTGTTTTGTTTTATGGCCGCTCATGCCGTTCGAAATCTGCGAAAAATCTAGTCTTTTTACCGTAAACTCAGCCCGGTTTGTTCCGCCAATTGGCGCACCGCCGCCAGGGCTTCCGTGAAAAGCTCCGCACCGGTGGAACCGCCGAACTGCCCCCCCCGGCGCAGGTGCGGCTCCAGGGTCAACCAGCCGTCATAATGCATGGCTTTCAGCTCCTGCAGCAAATCTTTAATCTGGCCATCCCCCCGGCCGGGCAGACAGCCGATCGTTTCCCCAAGTCTCCAATCCTTAATATGGACGTGGGCCACATACGGCTTCATGAGCGGCCAGCAGCGTTGGATACTGTCGGCAATTCCATATTCGAATACGAAATTGGCCGGATCATACGCCAGCCGCAACTGCGGCGAGCCGAGGGCCTGGATCAGGTCGGCACAGTTTTCCGCGCTGTGGCCGTAGATATTCGCCTCGTTTTCATGGACCAGGACCAGAGCCGTATTTTTGATAATTTCCAGCTTCGCGCCAAACCGCTCGATCACCTCCTGCCGGTAATCCCCGATATTCCCGCCGGCCGGCGGATAATAGCTGAAAACCCGAATCAGCGGTGTCTCAAAAAACAGGGCCATATCTACGGCCTTTTTGAACCGCTCCAGATGGGGCGCAAACGGCTCATCAATCCTGACCTTGCCGATGGGGGAACCAATCGCACTCACCCGGATAGCATGATCCCGCAGGATTGCCCCGGCCTCTTTTTGTTCGGCGGCCGTTAAATCCAGAATATTTTTCCGGTCCAAAAACCGCAGTTCAATATATTTGACCTGTTCCCGGACCAGATATTCCACCTGACCCGGAAAATCGTCCGTTACTTCATCCGCAAATGCACTGAGTGTGGGCATGGATTTCCTTTGGAAAAGCTATCGGAGTCGTACGATGGTTTGTTCCCGCGCTGACTGGTAAATAGCCAGGATCACCTCGACCGATTTCCGGGCCTCCCGGCCGCTGATGCAAAAGCCCGTGTCATTTTCAATAGCCTCCAGAAACGCCTGAAAATTCCGCCGGTGATTTTGATGCGAGATCGCCGCCGGGTTCGCCGCCGCCCCGACCGCCCCGACCACCCCCGCCGTACCGGCCTGGCCGAATCGCCGGCGGATTTCCGCATCCTGCGGCTCCTCCCGCTCGAATTGCCAGACCGCCAGGCTCTCTTCCACATAAACGGCCGTTCCCTGCGTACCGGTAATCTCGAATCGCCGCGGCTGGCCCGGATACGAAGCCGTGGTGCCATAGATAATCCCCAGCGGGCCGCCGGTAAACTTCAGTATCGCCGCCGCCGTGTCCTCCGCTTCAATCTGCGGATGCCCCAGGTGATGCATCTGGGCCTGCACCGACTCCACCAGCCCCATTAGCTCGCAAAGCAGATCGATCAT
>JAKQBU010000140.1 GCA_029573975.1 Planctomycetota bacterium | reverse complement strand
ATCCAAGTATTCCTGCTGGAGACAGAGGGCAGCGGTCGGCTCGCTGCAAATGACTTTGTAGCCCCGGCGGACCGCCTCGGCGAGATGGCGGATATTATAATCCATCGCCTGGCGGGCGTAGGGGAGGTCACCGTAACTGATGGCGGGCATCCCGACTCCCACCTGTTTGGGAATGATTACCTCCACGCCATTATGCCGCAGGACATCCACCACGGCTTTGCCTAATTCGTGGTCATTATAGGTGGCGTACAAATCGACAAAATACGCGACTTTCTCAACCGGTTTTTCAATCGGGGCCAGTCGATCCACATACCGCCGCAACTTCCTGACGTTGGAGCCGAAATCGAAGGCCGGCATGGGGCGGCGATGATCCAGGCCGGAAGCCAGTTCCAGAACCTTTCGAAACCAGCCCAGCGCCAGAAAGCGGTTGGCCAGCGGGGCCAGGGACGAGCCGAACCGGCTCATCCACTCGCTGCGGGTCAGCACAAATTGCGGCCGGGTCAATCCCTTATGCCGGACATATTCCGCCCGCGCCTCCAGCATCAGCTTGGGCACGTTTACCAGGGACGGACATTGCAGGGCGCACATCTTACAATTCACGCAGAGATCGGCGACTCGTATGAACTCCTCCGTCTGCATGATATCCTCGTCCAGCAGGCCGTAGAGCCAGTGCCGCATCAGATTGCCCTTGGCCCGCGGGCTGGCGTCTTCGTCGCCGGTGGCCCGAAAAATCGGGCACATCGAGATCAGCGGATCCGAAGAACGGCACAGGCCGTTGCCGTTGCAATTTTCGATTTCCGCCAGAAACTCGCCATCCCGGTACACCAGATTCCGGGGCCGATTCTCATGTACGGAACTGGCGGAAAAGCGGAGATTCTTCTCCATGACATCCGGATCGTCGTTGATGATCTTGCCCGGATTCAAAAGATTACGGGGATCGAAGATATTCTTTACCTGGCGGAATATGTTATACACCTCCTGCCCATATTGCTGTCGGATGAAGGATACCCGCACCAGCCCTTCGCCGTGCTCGCCACTGATGGTCCCGCCCAGCGACCAGACCAGCTTAAAGGTTTCCTCCGCCAGACGCCGCATCTTGCGGACTTCCTCCGGCCGGTGCAGGTTCAAAAACGGCCGGATATGCAATTCCCCGGAACCGGCATGGCCATAATACACCATCGGCAGCCCCATTCGCGCCGATATCTCCTGCAGGCCGCGCAGGTACTGCCCCAACTGCTCCGGATTGACCGCCGCATCTTCGATCACCGGGATCGGCTGCACCGGCCCCTTGCCCCGAAAGAGCAGCGGTACCGCCGCCTTGCGCGCCGCCCACACCCGCGCCTGCACTTTGGGGGAAGTGATTTCATTGACACCCTGGCACCGCGCGGAGGCGGGCAATTGCTCTGCCATCCGGCGGGCCTGCTGCAACTGTTTTAAAACCGCCACCTCGTCCGGGCCGGAATACTCCACCAGCAGCGAGGCATCGATATCATCGGGCAGAACGTCGGCATATTCCGGATACGCATCCCGCGCCAGCCGCAGCGATTTGCCGTCCATCAGTTCGCAGGCCGCCGGTTCCGTCCGCAAAATCTCCGGCAGGGCCAGGGCCATTTTATCCAATGTCTCAAAATTAAGCTGGAGCAGCATCTTTACCTTTGGCCGGGCCACCAGCCCAATCGCCGCCTGGCTGACAATCGCCAGCGTCCCCTCGGAACCCGCCAAAAGACGGCCCAGATGCACATGACCATCCTGCAAAATCGAAAAAACATCATAGCCGCTGCGGTTCCGTTCCGTTCGGGGTCTGACCCGCTCCAGCAATTCCCGGTTGGAATGTATCAAAGTATAAATTGAATCGGTCCAGTTCCCAACCAGCCCCCCACCGCTGGGGCCGGGGCTATGATCTGCCAGTTCCACCAACTGCCCGTCCGCTGAGACCGCCCGAAGACGCCGTAAGTGGCGGCTGATATAACCATACTTCAGGGAATGGGCGCCGGTGGCGTTATTGCCAATCACCCCGCCGACCGTCGCCCGGTTGCCGCTGGAGGGGTCCGGCCCGATCTGCCTGCCATAGGGAGCCAGATGTCGATTCAACTCGTCCAGAATTACCCCGGTTTCGACCACCGCTTCATTGGCGTCCGGATCAACCTTGAGAATCCGGTTCATATACCGGCTCATATCCAAAATAATCCCCTCCCCCACCGATTCACCCGCCAGGCCGCTGCCGCCGCCCCGAGCAATCACCGGAATACCTTCGGACCCGGCATATTGAACCAGTTTCACAATGTCCTGCTCATCCCGCGGCAGTACCACGCACAGCGGGGTAATCTGGTAAATGCTGGCATCCGTGCTGTACATCGCCAGACTCAGCGGATCAAACCGCACCCGGCCGGAGAGCATCCCGCCTAAATCCCGGCCCACCGATTGTCTTCTTTCCGCCATTTTCATCTATTAAATCTTGCATCCAAAGCCATTACCAAAAATCACTAAAGTACCATATCTCAATATCTTATGCCGCAAAATAATCCAAAGCAAGACCTATTTGGCCAAACGGATACGTGTCAACCGGTAAATTTCCCTTGCTTATAGCGGCCGGCTGAATAGAATCAGGATTTTTATAATTGTTTGTCTGAAATCTACTTAAACAGGAGTATAAACTTATTCATGTGGAAAATATTGCCGCAAAACCGGGCTGGAAAACCTGGACCTGTAAAAACGAAGTAACCATCATTGATGAATCTTGATCAACCAATAAATTACAAATCATTGATAAAGAAGCTATTCTATTGGCTTATAGGCATATTGGCCTTGGCTTTTTCCCTTGGTGCCGTTATCCGGTGTTGGTCCGATTTTTCTCATTACCGAAATCCTATTTCCAATTCCAGATTGATTCTTGGTATAGGATGCACGCTTGTTTCCTATATGATCCAGTCCATTGGCTGGCATATTCTGTTGAAAAGCATTGCCGGACCCGTCCGTTTCCTGACGGCTGTGCGATCCTGGTCCTATTCTCAGGTGGCTAAATACATCCCTGGCAAAGTAATGGTCTATATCATTCGCGTACAACTTTGTCAGGAAGATAAGATACTGCCCAGCAAAGTTTTAACCGCTACCTCCCTGGAAATTATTTTATGCCTGGTTAGCTCTATGACGATTTGGCTGATTAGTTCCTTTGTGTATCCCTCTTCACCGGAAATGTCCCGTTTCTGGTATTTTGTCCTCTTGCTTGGTTTAATATCCTGTCTCCATCCGAAAATAACTACCCTTCTCATGCGTTACTATTACCGGTTTCGTGGAACCCTGGATACCACCGAGATTCCTAATCTTACCTGGTACAGTGTTTTGAAACCGGCCGTTTTCTATCTGGCGGGTTGGTTTTTCTATGGTTTGGGAGGTTACTTTATTACGACATCCCTAATCAATGGCCAGAAAGAATGGATCCCCCCGGTGTCCGCAACCATAGGGGCGTTCACGTTTGCCTGGGCCGTTGGTTATATAGTCATCCTTACCCCCGGGGGACTTGGGGTGCGAGAAGGTTCGCTGGTGCTGGCGTTGAGTCCCTGGATGCCCGTTAGCCTGGCAGTGATCGTAGCCGGATTGGCTCGTCTCTGTCAAAGCGGTGTGGACCTGGGTTTTGCCGCAGGATGGTGCTTGACATATAAACTAAAATGCATGCGATTGGTATCCACAAACCGCCTCCCAGGAGAAAAAAATGAAACTCATCATTCAGATACCTTGTTATAATGAAGAAAAAACCCTGCCCGAGGTTCTCCGTGACCTGCCCAGAGAACTGCCCGGCATCGAAAAAATCGAATACCTCATTATCGATGACGGCAGTTCGGATCGAACGGTGGAAGTGGCAAAGGAACTGGGTGTGCACCATATTGTCAAAATGGGTTCCAACCGGGGTCTGGCCACCGCCTTTCTGACCGGCATTCGAAAATCAGTGGAACTCGGCGCGGATATTATTGTGAATACGGATGGCGACAACCAGTATGGCGGTCAC
>JAKQBU010000138.1 GCA_029573975.1 Planctomycetota bacterium | reverse complement strand
CCGCAATATCTATTCCGCCGGCTCCGAAGGCGGCATCGGCTGGGACATGACCTGCAGCAAGGGCGTCGAATTTTCCGCCATTGCCGAAGATTGCGTCGGCACCGGCCGCTTCTGCGGTTTCTGTGTCGGCGGCCATACCGGCCGGCCCGAAGAACCGATCATCGCCCGCCGCTGCTTTTTCATGTGTTTCGATTGGTGGGGCGACGCCGCGGGAGCGTATGTCCGGGCAGAAAATCCGGAAAAACGCGACTGCTATGACGCAATTTTTGAGGATTGTACCATCGCCGGGCCGGATAACGCCCTGCAGTGCGGCAATCCCGGTTTTGACGGCTACACTAAGATCCTGTTAAAAAATTGCCGTCTGTTCTCGCTGAATTTTTCCCAGCCGCGCGGCCAGCCTTCCACCGGCATCATCTATCACACCCTCAAAGGCCCCCTGCTTCATGTGGATCTGGAAGATACCATTCTGATGGGCTATAAGGTCTTCGGCAGCGGCGGCACCCAGTTCAACTGCCCCGAACGGCCGGACGGCGGCCCGATTCCCTACTCCGTCAAAGGCAAGGTCCAGGCCTATGTGCAGTTCGAACAGACCGTCCCCGAAGGCATCGAGCGTCTCCGCTACTGGCCGGTGGAAGCGTTTGAAAGTTTATTGCCCGATCGCTTCCACAACGACCAGATCGCCAAGCGGAGAGGGCAGGCAACAGATTTGGACACCGACCTGAGTGCTTTCCATGATGAATTATTGAATGTTCAACTGGTAACGGATTCCCAGCCGCAGGATATTACCGCCCATCGGCCGGCCGAGCCGGATATGGACCTGGTCGGCATGGCTCGCTGGGCCTTACATGCCTTGAATAACAATCCTCGTCCGGCCCTGGATTACGAATGCCGGTTCAGTATGGACATGCTGGCCTATCCGCCCGGCCCCGTTGCTGACCAGCATGATCCCATAACCGCAGGGGATACGGAAAACCGGATGGACTGGGAGTTCGGCTATATGAAGGATATGTGCGGCGAAACTTTTGCCGATGAAATGGCCAAAGGCGTTCGTAACCGTATTCTGGGGCACTTGAAAGAAGACAACCTCTGCTGGATTCCCACCGGCGCTTTTGCCCGCCTGCCCGGCCTCTGGGCCACCCACTGGACCACCGGCAAACAACTGGTAAGTTTCTGTGAAGATTATCGCCGCAGCGGCGAGGAAAACCTGCGGAGTCAATGCCGCAAAATTTTCGAGGCGATGATTTCGGTCGTGGACTGGGTGGATGGCCGGGCCTATTGCAAAGGTGGTAACAGTTGCTGGGGCAAAAACGGCTGGGCTATCACCGATTCCACCCCCTACTCGCCTGCCATGCTGCTGGAGGCGGTGGTCGCCTATTACGAAACCTTCCGCGATCCGGAGGCCCTCGATTTTGCCATCGCGTTTGCCAAAGGGGAAATGGCCCACGATCAATGGCATAATTGGATTATGAAAGACCCCAGTACCTTAACGGACGAACAGAAGGAACAAGCGAAGCTGACCAGCTCTTTCATGGAGGTCTGGCCGACCGCCCCCATGTCCGCAAATCTCATGGTTCGCCCGGACGGTTCGTTCGATCATCACAGCCACATGCGCGGCCACTCCGGCTGGGGCATGGCCCATCTGGCCTCCATCACCCGCGATCCGGAACTGGTGGAGTGGACCAAACGGCTTCTCGATTTCTTCCTGATGCGCGGCACTGACTGGGGCTGGATCCCCGAGTCCATGACCTGGACGCACAACTCCGAAACCTGCGCGGTGGCCGATGTCATCAGCATGGCGGCCTATATGGCCCAGGCGGGTTATCCGCAGTACTGGGATACCGTCGAGCGGTTCGTGCGCAATTACATTCGCGAAGCCCAGTTCTTTGTTACCCCGGAATACGAAAAAATCTATCGCGAACTGCATCCGGGAGATGAAGGCGAGAAGGGCCTGGCGATGGCCCGCGAATTTGAAGGCGGCTTCCAGGGCCGCATGGGAATCAATGACAAGTGCGCCTATCCCACCAGCTACGACATGATGGGCTGCTGTGTGCCGGAAGGGATGCGCTCGATCTATACCGCCTGGAATTTTACCGTCCAGAATAAACCGGCCGGGGTGTTTGTGAACATGTGCTTCGACCGCGAAACCCCGCAAGCCAAAGTCACTTCTTTCCTACCTAATACCGGCCGCATGACAGTCAACGCCAAAATCGCCAGGGATTTCTATCTGCGTCCCCCCGCCTGGACTCCCAGAGGACAGATTAAAGCCTACCGTAATCAAAAACAGGAGCCGCTGCTGTGGCGTGACAGCTATCTCCTCTTCGAGAACATCCAAAAAGGCGATGAACTGACCATCACCTATCCGCTGATCACCTTCGGGCAGAAGCAAACCAAACCGGAACTCCAATTGCCGGTCAAGACCTATACCATTACCTGGATGGGCAATACTGCGGTTCATATTAAACCCCAGGGTGAACGGCTGCCGCTCTTCCAGCAGGTATCCAAATCCTTGCCCCCCTGCCCGGAAAGTAAATAGCAAAATGTTTCCACAATCGAACGGTTTTATAATTTCACTACCATGAAGCAATAAAATACTCACCCTATTTTTACAGGAGATGTCTCATGATGATGTGTAAGCTGGTCCAACGTTTTTTTCTTGTCTCTTCCCTGATTTCCTTTTCGGCAGGCTTGATATGGGCTGCCCCTTATGATCCTTCCGCCGCCGATTACACCGGCAACAAGGGAGCCACGATCTATGTCTCCAAACTGGGTGACAATTCCGACGGCTCCACCTGGGCCACAGCCTTCCATACCATCCAGGCCGGTTTGCAGGCAGTCCCGGATGACAAAGGCGGCCATATGGTCATCATCCGTCCCGATTCCTATCCGGAGGCCAACCTGTACCCGTCCTTCAAGGGAGCCGCCGGCTCTTACAACCTGATCGTGGGTGATACCGCCGGCCTCTATGGTTCCGGCGCCACCGGCCAGGTCATCATCGATTCCGGCGCCCCGGATAACGTCATCCGCACCAATCCCAATGCCCCGACCGGCAATCCCACCTGGATGGTCGTGGATGAAAAAGCCTCTCCCGACGAATGGGGATTGAAAAGCGTTGACTGGTGGGGTCCCTGGAAGTGCGCCCCGGAATTCTCCGGTATCATTCTCGACCGGTGGATTTTCCGTAATCTATACTCCACCGGCTCCGAGGGCGGCATGGGGGTGGACATCACCAACGCCAAGGGGGAAGAATTTACCATCATAACGGAAAATTGCATAGGAATCGGCCGCTTTGCCGGTGCTGGGGTGATGGGCCATAGCGCTCGCCCGGGGGAACCGGTTATTTTTAAAGACTGCTACTTCGCCAATCTCGACTGGTGGGGCGACGCCGGGGCGGTGTATGTCCGCGGTGAAGGCGATACTATGCCCGATACGCCTCACGCCACCTTTATCAATTGCACCCTCGTCAGTCCCGACAACGCCGTTCAGGTTGGATATCCGGGATTTCAGGGCTGCACGAAAATCAAATTCGAAAATTGCCGCCTGATTACCCTGAACTTCTCCCAGCCGCATGGAACCCCTTCCAGCGGCGTGATCAGTTGCGATGTGGAAGGCAAGTTTCTGCATATCGATTTCGAAGACTGCACGCTGATGGGGTACAAAATCTTCGGCGCCAGAGAGGGCGATTTTTCCTATACCACCAAGGGAAAGGTCCGTGCCTACGTGCAGTATCGGGAAACCGTCCCGAAAGGCATGGAGCGGCTCCGCTTCTGGCCGACCGACACCTTTGATGAATTCATCCCCGCCCGCTTCCTGGATACCACCAAAATCCAAAAACCGAAATTGATTAAAATCCCCTGCAACTTCGATGCTGCCATGGAGAACACCCCCTTTATCTTCAAAGGCAATACCTACATCGCCATGAACCACCGCAATGATTCGGCGAATCGCGTGGGAGAATACACCAGCGAAGAAAATATGTACCTCTACATCGACAATCTCCACACCGGCGTCCGCGAAGCCCAGTTCGGCGCCGGCCATTCTTTTGTCTCCGCCTTTGTCGAAGGCGACACCCTTCACATCTTCGCCAGCCAGGGCACCAACGATGACTGGTTCAAGAGCATTTACCAGTTCACCACCACCGATATGAAAAACTGGGACCGCCAACTGGCCATTCCCCTGGAAGGCGACGAACACCTGTTCAACTGTTCGGTCACCAAAAATGACAAGAACGAATACATCATGGCCTACGAGTCGAATCAGCCGGTGGGCTTCTGCTTCAAGTTCGCCCGCTCGAAAGACCTGAAGACCTGGGAAAAAATCCCGAACCTCATCTTCACCGGCGTCGGCATGGAATATTCCGCCTGCCCGGTCCTGCGTTACTTCGCCCCCTATTACTATGTAATCTATCTCCACACAATGGATAATGGGTACGCTCCCTTCCTGGCCCGCTCCAGCGACCTGGTGAAATGGGACCTTTCCCCCTTCAATCCTATTATGGTAGCCGGTCCCGGCGAAGGCATCAACAACTCCGACATCGACCTCTTCGAATACGAAGGCCGGACCTATATCTTCTTCGCTACCGGCGACCAGCAGACCTGGGGCACCGCCAAAATCGCCATGTACGACGGCCCGCTGAAAGAGTTCTATGAGCGGCATTTCCCCGCAGGGGTACCGATGATCAAGGTTTCCACCCAAAAATAATGGAAAATGTTCCATTTAATCCGAGATAGTTTCTTGTGATTTTACCTCTGGCCTGATTGGAGAAAATCAAATGAGAACCTTGCTTCAAGTGAGAAAACATTGGATTCTGTCTGTGGCAGTCCTTCTGGTATGTTCGATTGCCATGCCGGCTTTCGCCCAGAGTTCGGCTGATTTTTATGTAGCCGTCGATGGCAACGACAACTGGTCCGGCACTCTCACCCGGCCCAACGGCGCGGGAACCGACGGCCCCTTTGCCACCATCACCCGGGCACGGGACGCCGTGCGGGCGCTGAAAACCGGTAACGGATTGAAAAAATCCCTTACCGTTCTGCTGCACGGCGGCTTTTATAGCCAGAACGAATGCGTAACCTTCGGCCCCGAAGATTCCGGTACGAATCAATATTCGATTACGTACGCAGCCGCTCCCGGCGAGAAAGTCATTCTCAGCGGCGGCCGCAAAATCACCGGCTGGCAGAATGGGGAAGGGAACCTCTGGACGACGCAGATTCCTGCTGTTAAAAATGGCGACTGGTACTTCCGGCAACTGTTTATCAATGGCCGCCGGGCCGTTCGCGCCCGCACGCCCAATGTGGACGACCAGGCCCCCTGGTGGCACATCCGCACCTGCTCTATCACCATCGGCGACAACCACCCCCCGGCGGATGAACCGATCATCGTAAGTCTGACCGGTCCCGTCCACCCGTATCGTAACATCAATGAAGTGGAACTGGTCTATACCGCCAATAATAACAACGCCCGCAAATTTCTGGGCGCCGTCAACGAAGCGGAGCAAACCCTCACTCTTCCCCCGCCCCATCAGTGGGCTCCCCGGGCCTTCGGGACCGAATGGAGATATAGTATCCCCGATGTGGGCCTGGCCTGCTACCTGGAGAATGCCCCGGAAATGCTGGACCAGCCCGGCGAATGGTATCTCGACCGGCAGACCGGCCTGCTTTCCTACTGGCCCCTGCCGGGCGAAGACCTGAATCAAGTGGAAGCCGTCGCCCCAGTGGTGGATCAAACCCTGCTGGCTATCCTCGGCACCCCCCAGCAGCCGGTCGTCAATCTGCACTTCCGGGGAATTCAACTGGAACATACTAAATGGGACATCCCCGCCACGGGATATATGGGTATGGCGGTCTGCACCACCGCCGTCGGCGGCGATCCCACCCCCGGCTGGCAATGGCTTCCAGCCGCCGTGGAATTCAAACATGCCCGCTCCTGCCGCTTCCTGGACGGCAGCGTGGCCCATGCCGGCATGTTGGGGATCTGCCTGCGGGAAGGCACCAAATCCATCACCATCGAAGGCAATCACATCTATGACCTCGGCGGAGGCGGCATCGGCGCAGGCTATATGGAAAACGCCGCCTATGGCTACGTCCACGCCCCCTCTCCCGGCCCGGACGAGTTCAGCGATTATCGTATCGCCAACAATTACGTGCATGACTGCGGCGTCGAAGATTATGCGGGATTCGGAATACTGCTGGCCGAGGCAAAAAACTCCATCGTCTCCCACAATCTCATTCACGACACCGCCTACTTCGGCATGGCAATCGCCGGCAGCCAGCTCAACCGTGAAGCGCCCTTCGCCGCGAACAACAGCATTGAATTCAACCACATTTACCGCGCTATGAAAATCACGGTCGATGGGGCCGGCATGTATCTGACCTTTTCCCAGCAGGATCGAAGCTGCCTGGTCCGCGGCAACCTCCTGCATGACATTACTGCCAATCCCCTCAGCCGAAGAACCATGCAGGGGCCGGGTCCCTACCTTGCGGCCGGTATTTATCTCGACGGCGCCGCCGCCGGCTATCTGATACAAAACAATGTGGTGTACGCGGCCTGGGGCAATCTTTTTTCCAACGGTCAGAGCCCCAGCGTTTTCATCGATAATCTCATCCAGAAAACGGCTGCCCCCCCTGCCGAGTTTATCCAGGTAATGGAATCCCTTGCCGGCCTGGAACCCCCCTACCGGAAGTCTATTCTCAATACCGGTACTACCGCCTATGCATTCTATTCTTTAGAAGACCCCGCCGATACTCATTGGACCGGCTATCAGTTTCATCAGCCGGCGGCCCGGACAGGCGTCATGGTCCTCTTCCGCCGCACCGGCAGCGAAAAGGAAACCGCCCAGTTCAAGCTGCAAAATCTCAATGATAAGGCATCCTATGGTTTCAAACTATGGCAAGCCGTGGATTGGGACGGACAGAGTGTGCTGGATCATATTCAGCCGCTGGCGGATCCAGCGTCAGTCCTCGGCCCTGATGCCGGGCAAAAAACCGGGCGGCAGTTGATGGACAACGGCCTGTCGGTAAAGATAACCCAGGTCCCCCAGGTCCTCTGGATTGTATATCAACAAAAATCTCCGTAACTGAAAGCAAAACCATGCAAAAGACCTATTCCTTCCCTACTATAATTCGTTCCATCACTTTGGCCGCTCAATGTGTGGCGGTCTTCCTTGGCCTTGGCTCGGCCCTCTCAGCCGCCGCCTCGGACCCGGCCGTTCGGACCGATGTGATTCTGATCAATCATGTCGGTTTTCTGCCTGACTCCCCGAAATATTGCGTGATTCCTCAGCCGCCGGAAAAAACCTTTACCATCTGCCGGATGAAAGACTGTGTCTGGACGCAAGTTTACGAGGGAACATTGACAGAAAGCGGAGCGGAACTTGAAGCGGGATCGGTCGGCGAGTTTTCATCGCTCCAGGAAGAAGGCATTTACCAGGTGCGCTGCGGCGGGCGGCAATCCCGTTGTTTCGTCGTATGGCGCCGCGTGTATGACGCCCCCCTGCGGGTTCTCTACAGCTACTTCCCCTGGCAGCGCTGCGGAGACAGCCTCACCGGCTGGGCCGCGCCGTGCCATCTGGACGACGGCCGGATCGCCGAGACCGGCGAACATCGGGACCTGGCCGGCGGCTACCATCAGTCGTGCGATCTGCGAAAATGGATTTCGCTGGAGGTGATCGGTTTGCTGGGGCTGACCCGCTTTGGCCAGATGCAGTCCCCGCGCTGGGATAATGGCTGCATTGCGGAAGAGCTTCGCTGGGGCAGCGACTATTACCAAAAGCTGGTGCGGGAGGACGGCGGGATGCTGGACTCGGTCTTTATTCCGCTGGGCTGGGGGCCGCGCGATTTCTATCTGTCCGATTCCCCTCCGCCGGCGATGTGGAGCACCATCCGGCACCAGGCCCTCTTGGCCGCGTACTTCCAGCCGCGCGACGCCGCCTACTCCGAAACGTGCAAACAGGTTGCACTTCGGGTCTGGCATTATATGACCTCAACCAAACCTCAATATGAAAAATATCAGGCCCCGGCCTTGCCGCCGCTCGGTCATGACGGGCTGAATGGCTGGTATGCGGGCTTCTATCCCGGTTCATCGCTTGATCTTGCTTTTCGTCTATGTGCGGCTGTGGCCCTTTACCGCGTTACCGCCGAGCCGGACTTGCTCGAAGATGCTGTGCGGTCCGCCTCGGCACTGGTGGATCTGCAAGTGGACTCCGCTGGTGAGAACAATGACGTCGGCGCTTGCTTCTGGGAGGACTCCGCGCGCAAAAACCTGGTGGAGAGCGGCGGTTACTTCTGGCACTCCACCGGTCCGTTGGGGCTGTGCGAATTACTGGAGCTGAAGCCGGAACATCCCGACTCCGCCAAATGGCGGAAGGCGGTGGAACGCCTCGCCCAGCAGTATCTAACCACCTCGCGGCGCAATCCCTGGGGTTTAATCGCCACACGCTGGTCCGTACAGGATCAGCCGGTTCCCGCTCCTGGTGCCGGTCAAAGTGTCTCCGATTTATACAACGGCGGAAAACTTGACCTGCCGGATACTGCCGGCCCGGACCGATTTGTGGTCTATCAATACCGGCCCTACGGATATAATGTCCCCATTGCCGCCGCCGGCGTATTGATGCGGCACGCGGCCAAGCTCACCGGCAGGGACGATTATCGCCAAACGGCCCAGCGGCAAATGGACTGGATTCTTGGCGGTAACCCCTACGATGCCAGCGCCGTGGAAGGGGTGGGATACAACCAGCCGCTGCGGGGCTTTTATGGTGAATTTTTCCCCCCTACGCCCCAGATTCCCGGCGCCGTTTCCACGGGACTGACCAGCGGCTCGATCCTCATGCAAAACTCCGGATTCGCAAACGAGTATGACATGCCTGTCGTGGGCTGGGTGCTTTGGCTGATGACAGAGCAGGCAGGTTCCTCTGTGCCGCAAGGTACGTGAGCGAACAAAGTTCAACCTTTACAGAAACAATATTTTTATGGAGACAAAATTATGAATCGCAATTCTCGTATTCAAAAAAATTATGTGCCTGTCATTCTATTTTTGATTGCTATATTCTCCACCTCCTGTCTCGCCCAAAGGCCGGATAATCCCAAATTAACCAAGCTGCCCTTCAGCATCTACTTGGCCATGGAAAACACCCCCGTCCTGTTTAAGGGCCGGCCGCTGCTGATCGACAACCACCGCCCTGGCGAACTGGAGGCCAAAGGAGAGAACGCCTATCTGTTTATTATGGATCTGATAACCGGCCAGGAGGTCGCCCGCTTTGGTAAGGGCCATACCTTCGTCAGCGGTTTTGTCAACGGCCAGGAGTTGAATGTCTTCGCTACCGAATTCACGGATTTCGGCAATAAAATGAATCTGATGGGCATCACCCGTTTTACCACCACCGACCTGAAAAACTGGACCCAGCAGCGGGTCCTCTCCCGCCGGGAAGGCGGCGACGAAAACCTCTTCAATTCCTCCGTCTGCGCTGACGAGCTGGGCTATCTCATGGCCTACGAATACAACCAGCCCGGCACGCCGAATATCTGGAGTTTCCAGTTCGCCCGCTCCAAAGACCTCGCCCACTGGGAAAAAATAGATGGCCTCCATTACACCGACCTCCAGGAAAAAACCGCCTGCTCCAATCCTACTATTCGCTATTTCGCGCCTTATTACTATGTCATGTACGGCGGCTGGCGCTGGGCAGGTCCCGGCGTTCACTATGAATACCGGCTGGACACCACCAAATATGTCACCTTCCTCGCCCGTTCTAAAGATTTGAAAACCTGGGAACTCAGCCCCACCCGCTATCCCATGCTCGATCCCGTGGACGGCGAAGGCATCAACAACACCGATGCGGACCTCTTCGAATGGGACGGCAATACCTACATCTACTACGCCACGGGCAATCAGGCTGACTGGGCCTCCATCCGCGTCGCCATGTACTCCGGCCCCATGAAAGAACTGTTCGAGAAACACTTCCCGGAAAATGTCCCGATGGTCCAATTCGACGCCTTACAGAGCAAATACATCTATCCCCCTTCTTCTCAATAAACCAGTCTTTATCCGAAGTCCCAGGCCAGCCGATGCCGGTAATGCCGGTACAGTAGCCCCATCGTCCGCATCGCGTATATCCACAGGCACAGCCCACCGATCTGCCCCGCCAGTCCCATCAGGATATAACCGGCTATAGAGCCTTCTTTGGCAACAACGGCGCCAAAGGAAAAATGCGAAATACCCCACGCCAGGCAGCATAAGTACAAACTCACGCAGCACGCCAGATACGGGAAAAAAGTCCCCAGAATCGATCGCAGTACATAATCCGGCCGGATCGTGACAATGCTTCCCCCCAGCGCCAGCCCCATGATCGTCATCGGCCAGAAGAACAATCCCAGCCCGAATAAAACCGCCAGCAACATCAACTGGCCGGTGGGAAAGGTCTCCGCCTCGGAACCATAAAACGAAATCAAAAAATAAATCCCCACCGCGATCCCCGGCAGCAGGGCATACAAAAAGCTGAACTGAAACAGCAGATACGGCCGGATAATGTCATCCCACCAGTCGGTCAAAACCGGCAGATTGGGCAATTCATCTTCTCCCCCAGCCGTGGTTACCACCACGTCAAACATATAGGCAAAAATATAGGCCGTGATCATAAATTTCGCCATCCCAAACAAAGGCCCGCCCAGGGGCAGGCTGGCTATTACCGACAGCATAAAAAGAAAGAAAAAGGTGATGCCGTCTCCCAGACAATGGATGGGCGATACCATCCGGAATAAATCGGCCTTGAAACTGGTCGGCGGTTTTTCCCCCTTCCCCTCCCCAGCCGCCGAAGTCCTGCTGGTTTTGACTATATGCCCGCAGAAGGAGCATACCGTACCCTTCCCAATGATGACCCCGCATTTCGGACAGCAATTTTCCCCCTCCGCCGCCGCGGGCGAATCCGTATTTTCTGCCCCTTCCTCCGAATCCACGGGTCCAGACTCCGGACTGGTATTCAAAAGGTCATCCGTCCATATATTCTTATCATCGGATAGCCGATACTGTACGGATTCTTCCTGCGGCTGAGGAACCGCTATCGGATTGGCACACCGGGGGCATTTTACCCTCTTGCCAGCATATTCATCAGGTACACCGAGCTTTTTGTCACAGATGGAACAATGAAATTTAATCATATTCCCAATACTCCCACTGAATCCTTTGTTACCTTATCTCTAACCTGCTATTCTTCAGTCCGAGCCGGGGAAAATATCACGATGGCAAAGAAACCTTTGCGGCTCCTTTGCATACCATAAATACCCTGTAAACCATTCCTGGTTTATAAGCAAAAATCACACAGCCGCTTCGCAGAATTCCATAAATGCCTACAGAAAAAGATATTTATATAGGCAAATATATCAATTTGAATGATAGAATCAAGAGGTTCCCTGAAAAAATTACTCCGCAGGCATTCAAAAGAGAAAATTTGTAACTTACTAATCCAGAATATGTTATAAATTTTTTATTTTAGGCATAGACTTTGCTCTTAAATCCTGGTATAGTACTTTCTTTGCTGGAATTCAACGGAATTGGCCGTGCTAGGCGGGGTGTTAGCGGTACCTTGCACTCGCAATCCGCTCTAGCGAGGCTGAATTCTTTTCCAAGGGTCCTTTGTTTTGGGCCACTATTGTCTCATAAGACATTGATCGTTGGGTCCCATGCAAACGAACGACGTGAACCTGGTCAGGCCGGGAACGGAGCAGCCATAAGCGAATCGTTTCGTTGTGCCGTGGAATTTCCTGACGGGAGTCCGCTGAGGCGACACACCCAGGGCGATTGATTCGACGAAAAGTGCACGGCCATCTTTTGATTTATATCGAGTAGGTATTCCCTGCAAAGGGAGCAAGGTAGAGAGTTGACATGTCGTACACAGTCCTGGCAAGACGGTATCGCTCCGATACCTTCGAGGATGTGGTCGGCCAGGAAGCGGTCGCCCAGACCTTAAAAAACGCCATCGCCGCCGACCGCGTGGCCCATGCCTATCTGTTCACCGGCACCCGCGGCGTCGGCAAAACCAGCATGGCCCGCATTTTAGCCAAGGCCATGAACTGCCTGGCCTTCGATAAGCCGACCACCACCCCCTGCTGTAAATGCGAAAGCTGCCGGGCCATCAGCGAAGGTGAAGATATCGACGTCATCGAAATCGACGTGGCCTCCAATACCGGCGTCGAGCATATCCGGGAGCTGCGTCAGAACGCCATTTACCGGCCCGCCCGCGCCCGTTTCAAAATCTACATCATCGACGAAGTCCACATGCTCTCGGTCAGCGCCTTCAATGCCCTGCTGAAAACCCTGGAAGAGCCGCCAGACCATGTAAAATTCATCCTGGCCACCACCGAACCCAACAAAATTCTGGCCACCATCCTTTCCCGCTGCCAGCGGTTTGATTTCCGCAACATTCAAATAAAGGACATCGCCCGCCAGCTCCAAAAAGTCCTGCAGGGCGAAGGGGTCGAAGCCGAAGAGAGCCTGGTCCGCCGCGTGGCCCGGCTGGCCAACGGGTCCATGCGGGATGCCCTCTCGCTGCTCGACCAGCTTCTCAGCATGTCCGACGGCAGGCTCTCCTTATCCCTGCTGCAGGACCTGCTGGGCACTCCCCGGTCCCAGCGGATTGTCGAACTGGTTTCCGCCATCGGTGAAAATAATCTGTCCGCCGCTCTCAACCACATCGATCTGATTCTGAACGAAGGACTGGCCCTGGAGCAACTGGCCGAGGCCTTGCAGAATCATTTCCGCGATTTAATGATTCTGCGGAACTGCGGCGCGGAAACCGAACTGGTGGAACTGGATGAGGAAGCCGTTCGCGCCCAGGCGATGGAGCAAGCCAAATTATTCGACGACGCCGCCCTGGTCTATAACATCACCGTTATGGAAGAACTCCGCCGGTCCATCAAATCCAGCGGCGCCAGCCGGCCCTTGCTGGAAGCGGCCATTGTGCGATTGGCCGCCAACGACCGTTTTAGCGATACCAAAGCCATCCTGGAACAGATTCAGAATTTACAGGCGGCAGATACGGGGCTCCCCAATCCATCGGCCGGTTCTCCCTCTGCCCAGCGAGCGGGCAATGTCATGACCGCTGCTCGTCCAGCCCCCGCGTCCCCTACCGGAAACCCCCAGACAAAAGCCGTCGAACCGGTACAGAATCCCGCCGGTTCGGCCCCGGCTCCAACGGTAACCCTGGAGTATTTGCAAAACAATTGGTCTAAAATCATGCTCGAACTGAGCAAGCAGGGCCGCAGCCAATTCAGCTTATTTTTGAACCAGGCTCAGCCGATCCAGTGGCTAAATAACCGGTTAACCATCGAATATCCCTCCCAGCACAGCGGCAATTATAAATTTCTATCCGAAAATCCGAATTACATCCAGCAAATAGAGCAGGCCCTGCAAGGGATTCTCTCCAGCCCGGTGAAACTGGTCCTGGCCCCCCTCCGGGAGGATGCCGCCCCCGCTCAGCCGGAGAATAGAAACGCACCGATTGCCCCCGGCGCCAAACCCAGCCAAAAGGAAATCGACGCCGCCATCTCCGACCCCAAGGTAAAACAGGTCCAGGAGGTGCTCGGCGGTAAGGTAAAATCGGTCGAGCGGTCGAATTATGAAATCACATAAGAAAGGAATCAGTCATGGCAGGACTCGGTGATTTAGCAAATATAATGGGACAGGTCAAACAGATGCAGGCCAATATGAAGCAGATGCAGGAAGATCTGCGGAAAAAGACCGTCCAGGCCAGCAGCGGCGGCGGCATGGTCACAGCCACCGTCAACGGCCACAGCGAGCTGGTGGCCCTGAAAATCGATCCCCAGGCCGTCGATGTCCATGACCTGGAAATGCTTGAAGACCTGGTCATGGCCGCCGTCAACGCCGCGGTGGCCAAAAGCCAGGAAGAAATGAAACAGGAAATGGCCCGGCTAACCGGCGGTTTGAATATACCGGGTCTGGATAATATCGCCAAGATGTTCGGATGAGCAGCGTCCATACGGAAAGCATGAATCGGCTGATGGAGCAGTTTCGCAAACTGCCCGGCATCGGCCCGCGCACCGCCGAGCGGCTGGCCTATTTCATCCTGAAGCAGCCCGCCGCGGAGGCCCTGGCACTGGCAGAGGCCATTCACAAGGTCAAAACCCAGATTCGCAACTGCCGCCGCTGCCACAACTTCTGCGAGCAGGATCTCTGTGATATCTGCCGGGACCAGCGCCGAGACCATTCCATTATCTGCGTGGTGGAGCAGCCCAAAGACCTGATCAATCTGGAAGCAACCGGCATGTGCAACTGGGTTTATCATGTCCTGCTGGGCCATCTGGCGCCGCTGGAAGGCGTCACTCCCGACGACCTGACCATCGATGACCTGGTCAAACGCGTGGAATCTGGCCAAATCAAAGAGGTGGTTATGGCCACCAATCCCAACCTGGAAGGCGACGGTACCGCCTTATATATCACCTCCCTGCTCAGTGATACGGAGGTGAAAATCACCCGTCTGGCCCGCGGCCTGCCCACCGGCAGCAGCATCGAATTTGCCAGCAAAAACATCCTCAGCGATGCCATTTCCGGCCGGGTCCCCATGTAAGAAATTATATCGTATAGGAACGGTAATTTATTTGTCGTTATCAACAAAACCAGACCGGCCAAATGGACGATACAAATACTAATAACAGGATTCGAAAAACAAGTTTGGACCGATAACTAAAATAGAAAGGTTTTTTTGATGCGCCTGGACATGTCGCAAAATATGAGAATGGAGCAGCGGATGATGCTGGCTCCGCGCATGATCCAGTCCATGGAAATTCTCCAACTGCCCCTGCTGGCCCTGCAGGAACGCATCGAACAGGAAATGCTCTCCAACCCCCTGCTGGAATATGAC
>JAKQBU010000343.1 GCA_029573975.1 Planctomycetota bacterium | reverse complement strand
TCCGCTGCCGGCCGTCGTAACGGTCATACACGGCCCGCACCACGCCGAATCCTTCCCGCAGCATTCCGGCATGGACCATCGCGGCCGCCGCGGCATATTCAAAACCCGTCATCACCTCATCGCCGTAGAGAATCACATGGCCTTCCGGCGGCTTGTTGCCTTTCGGCCAGGTAATCATCTGCAGACCGGCATCCTCCTGGGCCACAAAAACACGCGGTGCTTGTTCAATTCCCAGGAACATGGCGTGAAAATTGTACTTCATCAGCGCCCCCAGCGCCGACCGCACCTTATCGGGAGGATATACCCAGCCGAGATGCAACTGGTGCGACCAGAACTGACCCAGCACCTGGTCGATATGGCAGCCGCCCAGATATTCCTGCTGAAGGGAAGCATCAGGAATCTGGATGAAATATTCCCCGTTAAATAGGATTGCCACCTGTTTGGTCGCCCCGCAATCAATAATTTTACGATATCGCTCCGCCAATCCCATCTCTCCCTGCAAGGGGGCCATCTGTTCGCACGCCGATAACGCCGCCAGATACAAACTGCCCATCCACGAGGTGCTCCCCCCCAGCGAACCGTCAAGCGTATTCCACTGCATGCCGCTGAGCACACCATCCTCATCCGGATCGTTCACACGGATGGTATATTCCATCGCTCGACGTATGTTGGGCCAATACGTTTTAAGCCAATCAGTATCTTTTGACATTAAATGTTCGCGGTACGCACCCAGAATCGATCCAAGATGCCCGTCCGTGGCCGGCGACATTCCTTTGGCATGCCGGTGTAAAAATCCGCCCAGCGTATCCTGATTGGCGAAGTCCTGTTGGCGCATGAGACGGGCTATCTCCGGATAGAGCCGGGCATGGGCCTGGGCATAATGCCAGACATGGGTACAATTCCCCATACAGCAGCCGTGAGCCGGGCAGCACCCCTCATAGCCGCCAAAATACCCATCCCGGGTCCAGAAACAGGTGCGGGTTCGCAGGATACCGGCCTGCGAACTGATTCGATCCAGCAGCCAGTGGGGCAGATTCGAGGCATAGAAGCTGTCGTGATACAATCGGGTCTGTTCCGTCAATTCTTCTCTTCGCTGGATAACGTCTCTGGCCGCCGCCATCGCATCGGGCCACCAGTGATTGTAGTAGTTGCCCTTGCCGCCCCACCCCTGCTCGCCATATTCTACATTCGGAAAACTCCACGTCAGGATAAAGGTCACCGTTCGCTGCTGCTTGCCTTCCAATACGAACGAACTAGCCAGCGCCCCATCCCAGGTCGTCCCTTCTTCACTCGGCCCGGTCTGTTCCGGCCCGGTCAATTTCCCTTCCGATTCGTATAATTCATACAGCGACTCCCGGCTCTCCCAGCTTGCCGTTGCCCCGGCCCCTTCTTCCGCCGCCGCCAGCACCATATCCCCAAACGCCGGGGCGTCCGCCGGTTTCCGGGTGGTCATGTGCAGAAAGGTCGCCCCTTCCTCACGCAAAACCTGATTGACATTCTGCCCATACCCTGGAAACTTCCTGTCCGCCGCCGCGGTATCACTATCCGTAAAGCCAACCGCATTTTGCTGGGTAGCCAGGAAACT
The DNA here is from genome assembly GCA_029573975.1 of Planctomycetota bacterium. The sequence goes on along the minus strand of JAKQBU010000343.1, from coordinate 1,402 downwards.
CACCTCGACCGGCGTATCCCCCGGATTGCGAGCCGTAAGATTGAATAGCACACAGGGAATCGCGGAGTCTTTGGTATTCAGCGGGATCATCGGGCTGAACACCTTCATCTCGACCCGGACCGGCAGCTTCGAATCCTCAAACGCATACCATCCAAACGGATACTCACCGCGGAAGGCAAGTTCCGTCATCGCGGGAAACGGCCCGGCCGCAACCGTTTGCAAGGCCCGAACCACGGCTTCGCCGTCCTGTTCTCTGGCTCGGACCGCGAAAAAACTGTCCGGGATTTCCGCATAGCGGTAATTGCCGAAGATCTGCCACACATGCCGCCGCGCCCGGCCGTCGATTTGAATACACCCTGCTCCCATCCCTCCCAGCGGCAGACTGATGGCGTCCAGATACTTACCCCGGTATTCCCGCGTTTCTCCCCGGCTGAATAAATATGTATCTTGCCTCAACTCCACTTTCCGTCGCTCCCGTTTGGCTTCCAGCTTGGCTGCCTGGTCCCGGGCCTGCTGAATACGAATGGCCTTGCGGTTTTCGTATTTTTCCCGCATCTGCTCCGTTGCCGCCGCATCCAGTTTTCCGGTAAAGGTAACATCATCCAGGGTAACATGCCCCCACGGTCCCGTACTTTGATCGACAACGGTCAAAAAGAGCGGCCGACCCACATACTCCCCGGCATCCCACCTCACCCGCGTCATCTCCTCCGTATTCCTCCCCGAAGCCCGCATCACTTCCGTCCCGTCCAATAAACACAACGCCGCATACGTTTGTTTTCCCGCTCCTCCGCCAATCAGAAACGAGATCTCCGGTTCGGAAAGCACAAAAACCGGTGATTCCAAAACTCCGGCATACCGGTCATCCGGTTGATCATCTTTTGTCTCCAGTGTGGTTAGATAAAACCGGCCCTGCTTGTTGTATGCCGCTTGCGGGGCATTGTGATAGGTCGCCCGGTCGGTTACCACCCGGCCAAATTCCCCTTCCGCAACCGACCATCCCTGCAAATCGCCGCCCTCAAAATCAAAACCGGTTTTCTTTGCAGGTGATCCTGACTTCACTGCACAGCAGCCCGATGTGACATTTTGTTCCCCTCCTCGGACCGGGACTACCGTTTCCCAACTCCAAAACCAGACAGCGATGACTAACCCAATTCGCCATAATGATTTGTCTGTCATTATTTTTTCTCCAGCTAAACGGGATTGATCTTGCAAAAATAGCGTATCCTTGCTTTGCTACAGAACGAAGCTTGATTATATCATTGCCGATAATTATACCGATATCAGTCACGTAGATAAATCAATTTAATACAAACCCCAGCCGGTGAATGAAGTAAAATCATTGCTGAATCTCTACTATGAAACGCTTTATGAGCGATTGCTGGAGCGGAAGGGGGATTGTCTG
>JAKQBU010000116.1 GCA_029573975.1 Planctomycetota bacterium | reverse complement strand
GCAGAATCGCGGCCCCGTTCGTATCGTAGAGGGGAATCAGGTGGACCGGCTGGGAAAGATTCCCATCGCCGGTATCACCGATCATGGCGGGGTTCTCCTGCGCCGGCACAGGCAAGGCGCTAAGAGTGGTAAAGATCACGGCCAGGGCGGTGATCCGGGTTACAGTATTCCATTTCATTAGGCAAATCTCCCGTATGAGCATGTGGTTGTGTTACACCAGAAAATCTTCCGGTTTGAAATCCAGCCGGCGGGCGGCTTCCACGGCTTCGTTGACTTTCAGCACGGCGACGGCGGTTTCGTAGCCGATTTCGCCGGGGCAGTTCAGTTTGGCCTTGCCGCGGATGGCATCGAAGAAATTCTGGAGGTGGGGCTGATGAAACGGCTGATCCATATCCACCAGCAGATTGTATTTGGGAGGTTTGGGCGAACTGCGCACATCCAATACCGATTTTGTGGATTCGGCCTGCACGATGCCGTTTTCTTTTTTGATGTACCGTTTGTTTTCCCAGGGATGCCACAGCTCTTCCGGCACGTAGCCTTCGCGATAGACGGCATTGCGGGATCCTTCTTCGGAAGTCATCAAGGTGCCCTGATCCCCCATGAAGGTCTCAAAATAGCCGTTGCTGCTGTTGGTGGTGAGGGTCTGATACGAGGCCCGGACCACTCCTTCCTGGGTTTGGTATTCGTAGAGGGCGATGACGTTGTCATACCACTGGTGATCGGTCCAGTAATCGACGCCGCCGCTGGCCATGACCGAGCGGGGCTGGGCGTTGAGGAACCAGCTATAGATATCGATCTGATGCGAGCCAAGGTCCACGATGGGACCGCCGCCCAGGCCCTTGTACCAGCGCCAGTTGCGGAACTGTTTCATGGACTCAAAGCCGTACGTATTCAAAGTGGCTTCGTCCAGCTCGGCATTTTTCGCCCAGGCCAGATCCTCGCAGGCAGCGCGGCTGCGGTTCCACTGGCCGTTGATGGTGGTGATGCGGCCCAGGATTTTGGCCTCCTGGATCAGTTTTTTGTAACAGAAGATATAGCGGGGATTGCTGCGGCGCTGGTGGCCGATCTGCAGCAGCTTGCCGGTGGCCTTGGCGGTTTCGACCATTTTCCGGGCATTTTCGAGGGTATTGGACATTTCCTTTTCGCAATAGACATGCAGGCCCGCCTTCATGCCGGCGATGGCATGTTCAGCGTGCCAGAAATCCGGGGTGGCGACGATCAGGGCGTCGAGGTCCTTTTCCTTGTCCAGCATTTCCTGGTAATTGGTGTAGGGGGTGCCCACATGGCCGAGCTGCTTCTGCCGGCTGAGCTGGCCGGAGACCCGCTTGAGGTTCCAGTTTTCCCAGATATCGCAAACTGCCTTGAAGCAGAGGCCGGATTTTTCCCCCATGTTGAGGCAGGCATCCAGTAGTACCTGTCCTTGCGCCCCGGCGCCCAGCAGGGCGACATTAATCTGGTCCGGCTGGGCGGCCACGGCGGTCTGTCCTTTGGCCAGGGGCGAGAACATCAGGCCCGCACCCGCGGCCGCGGTGGAACGCAGAAAGGTGCGCCGATTCATCCCTTGATTCGTATTCACATCAGTCATTTGCTACAAACTCCATAAAAACTATTCAAACTGTTCTATCTAAATCTAATTATTCACGTATTTGCACTTTGAGGCCTTCCAGCTTGCTGCCGTCCAGGGCGCGGAAGCGGGCACAGGCGGTCCAGTTGCCGCTGCCTTGGGTTACTTTCAGCAGCAGGGTATTCCAGCCCTGTTGCAAGGTAACTTCCACTTTATCCTGGCCTGGTTCCAGTGCGCGGGAGACATTTGTACCATGAACGGGCTGATCGTTCAACCAGATTTTGATCCCATCGTCGCTGCCGGCCTCCAACCGGACCTTCTGCTCCTTATCGGACCATACCTTCGTGCGCAGGTAGGCGACCCGGTTGTCGCCGCCGATGGCCTTGTCCAGTTCGGCCAACCAGGGACGGTTGGCATCGCCGGAGGGCGGCAGGACGGCCCATTTTGCGTCCTGGGCATCGGGCTGTTCGGGGGCGAAGACGGTATCGAACAAGGCCAGATTGTTGGCATTGTCTTTGGTATAGGGGCCGGAATATTCCCAGCTCACGATGTAATCGTCGAACCGTTCGGCGGCGTTGATGATCTCGCGGGCCTGCTGGCGCAGGGTGTCATTCTGGGTTTGTTTTTCGATCTTCTGCATAACGGCTTTGGCCCGCTGGGGATCCGAAGCCATCAGGGCCTGGGCCAATTGCACGGCGGCCACTTCGGCTTCCTGCCGCAGGGATTCATTCTCCAGCAGTGATTCCGCCATGGCCAGGCCTTCCCAGGATTGGGTATTGGGCAGATTGGTGACCACCATTTTCTTTTCGTTCTCGTTGGCGGCCATATTCATGGCTTCCTGATAGCGGTTGAGTTTATCCGCCGGCGAGAGGTCGCCAGCCAGCCCGATCAGCCGCACATAGCCGCGAAACGCCAAGGCCCGATGTGTTGCCTCTTTCGTGGTTTGGACCACGCCAAACAAATCCGCCAGGGGTTTGGCGCTGGGCCATTCGCCCAAAGCCCGGATGGCAGCGATTTGCAACTCGGCCTGATCGCTTTTCAGGGCCTCCCGCAGGACAGGCAGGGCACTATCGGCCTGAATCCGGCCCAACAATTCCAGCAAAGAGGCTTTCACGGACGAATCTTTCACGGAAGGATAGGCCGCCAGAACAGCCGCAGCCCGCTGGTTTTCGTCCGGAATTTTCAGCGCTACCGCGGAGGCGGTTTTGACTGCTTCGCCGCGCAGCCGGGCATCCTGGATCTGGATGAGCAGCTCCGTCAGTTTCGCCATATCGTCAGGGCCGGCGGCCGTTTTGAGGGTTTTCCAGGATTCCATCTGGATTTCCGGGTCGGAATGGGTCGCGGTTTTCAGCAACAGGGGAGCCGCCGATTTGATGTCCCGTTTTTCGATGCTCTTAATCAATTCCACTGCAATCTTCGCATCGGTTTTGGGGATCTGCGTAAGGATTTCCTTGTCGATATCCGGGCCGCTGAGTGTGTAGAGGCTGTCACGGGCGGTTTGCTGCTCGGCGCCTTTGCGGACGGCGGAGGCCTCAGCCAGCACCGAAACGGAACTGGCATCGCCCACCTGGGCCAGCGCCGTCAAGGCCGCCAGCCGCACCGATTCCAGATCGCTGTTAGTGGCTTTGACGACCGATTCTTTGGCGGCCCCATCTCCGCGATCGGCCAGGGAAGCTAGTAACTGCACCTGACCGGCCTCCGGCAGGTCCGGCAAAGCCGCCGCCATCGTCTTGATATTCAGGCCCGGCACTTCCCGCACCAGTTCATTGGCGACGGTTTGAATGTCCGGCTGTTCGTTCCGCAGAGCGTCCAGAATGATTTTTTCGGCGTTTTTCGAATCCGCATAGACCATGCCTTTAAAGGCGGCGATGCGAATCGCGGGGGGATAGTCACTGGCGAACATCTGCTTATAGATTTCCAAAGCTTTGGCATTTTTCTTTTTGGCAACCAGATCATCGCCGCAGCGCAGATACGCATCGCAGATCGCCATTTTCTGGTTTTCCGCGGCGGCGGGGACCGTCTTGGCCAGGAGGTCCGCGGCCTGCTCGCCGCCGATCTTACCGAGGGCGATAACGGCCGCCGAGGCAATATCCGCGGGGGTATTGCCGTCGTTCATCAGTTGGCCCAGCGGGGCAACCGCACTTTCCGCCCGCCGCTGACCAAGGGTATTGATAATGCCGATTTTTACATTGCCGTCGGTCTGGTTCAGGACCTGCAATAATGCCTCGTCCGCAGCCGGTGAAGAAATCCGTTCCAGGGCATAGCGGGCCATATCCGCGGTATCGGGATTTTTGACCATCTTCGCCAATACCGGGACCGACTGTTCGGTGCCCATGATGCTGAGCTGCTTGCAGACGAACTGTTTGGCCGCCAGGGTGGCATCAGACTGCAAAAACTTGAGTAACGATTTTTCGATTTGCTGTAAGGCGGCGGGGGAACCGTAGGAGGCCTTGATGAAATCGT
>JAKQBU010000160.1 GCA_029573975.1 Planctomycetota bacterium | reverse complement strand
TTACCATCGCCCTGGAGGTAATTCGGGAACCGATGTTCCTGCTGCTGGTGGCCTGCGGAGTAATCTATCTGCTGCTGGGAGAACCGAAAGAGGCCCTCATGCTGCTGGGCTTCGTTTTTGTCGTGATGGGTATAACGATTGTTCAGGAACGCCGAACCGAACGGGCTTTGGAGGCCCTGCGCGATCTGACCAGCCCCCGCGCCCTGGTTATTCGCAACGGCCGCCAGCAGCGCATTCCCGGGCGGGAAGTGGTTCGAGGAGATATGATGATCCTGGCTGAGGGGGATCGTGTACCCGCCGATGCGATTCTGCGGCATTCCATCAACGTATCGGCAGATGAATCCCTGCTTACAGGAGAATCGTTAGTGGTACGCAAGGTAGCCTCGAAAGATTCTCAAACTCTGTCGAAACCCGGCGGGGATGATCTGTCCTCCATCTTTTCCGGCACACTTATCACCCAGGGGCAAGGTCTTGCCGAGGCTATCGCCACCGGGATGCATACCGAAATTGGGAAAATCGGTAAAGCCCTGCAGTCATTGGAGTCCGAGCAAACACTCCTGCAAAAGGAAACCGGCCGTTTGGTACGTAAAATGGCATTTGTCGGCTTGTCTCTCTGTGCCGTCGCGGTAGTAGTCTATGCTCTGATGCGCGGCAATACTGTGCAGGCATGGAAAGAAGGTTTTCTGGCAGGCATCGCCACCGCCATGGCCACCTTGCCGGAAGAGTTGCCGGTGGTGCTGACGATATTTCTGGCACTGGGGGCCTGGCGCATCTCCCAGAAACAGGTCCTCACCCGGCGTATCCCAGCCATTGAGACTCTTGGCGCAGCTACCGTGCTCTGTGTGGACAAAACCGGCACCCTGACCCAAAACCGCATGTCCATTAGCAAGATTTTTGCGGGCAACAAGCTCCTGGATACGAAAGAATTACAAGTCGCCTCCTTGCCGGAGGATTTTCACCGACTGGTTGAGTTTGGCATTCTGGCCAGCAAAAAAGACCCCTTTGATCCCATGGAAAAAGCCCTGCGTGAGCTGGGGATTTTGCAACTGGCCCAAACCGAACATCTCCATGAGAACTGGAATCTGGTGCAGGAATACCCCCTTTCGCCGGAATTGCTGGCCCTGTCCCATGTATGGAGATCCCCCGATGGCCGGCAGCTTCTGATTGCCTCCAAAGGGGCGCCGGAGGCGGTGGCCGATCTGTGCCACCTTCGTCGGGACCAAATGGATATCCTCATGAAACAGGCCGCCTCAATGGCCGACGAAGGCTTGCGGGTTCTGGGAGTGGCCCAGGGCCGGCCTATTCCCCAAACCGATCTGCCGCAAAAACAACACGATTTCGAGTTCACCTTTCTGGGCTTGATCGGACTTACCGACCCGATCCGCCCCACAGTCCCGCAGGCCATTCAGGAATGTTATTCTGCCGGTATCCGGGTGGTAATGATTACCGGTGATTACCCTGTCACTGCGCAGAGTATCGCACGTCAAATTGGACTACGCTCGGCGGATAAGATTGTTACCGGCCCGGAACTGGATCAGATGAATGATGAACAACTCAGGGAGCGTCTGGCCACCGCCAACATCATTGCCCGCGTCGTTCCGGAACAGAAACTCCGGATTGTCAACGCCTTAAAAGCCGCCGGCGAAATTGTGGCCATGACCGGCGACGGCGTCAATGATGCCCCGGCGCTGAAAGCCGCCCATATCGGTATTGCCATGGGCGGCCGCGGCACGGATGTGGCCCGCGAGGCAGCCGGCCTGGTTCTGCTGGATGATGATT
>JAKQBU010000108.1 GCA_029573975.1 Planctomycetota bacterium | reverse complement strand
AGGGGGCGATTGCGGGGGGATTGGGCCAGTGGCAGGGGGTGCTGAAGAGGAAGCTGGCGACGGTGGGTTCGGGGATTAGCTGGGTGCGGGCGAATCAGATTCATTTGACGCTGAAGTTTTTGGGAGAGGTGGAAGATAGCGGCGTGATGGAGGTGTGCGAGGCGCTGTCGCTGGCAGCGGGTGAATGTTCGCCCTTTGAAATCGAGGTGGGTGGGTGCGGGTGTTTTCCGCCCGGCGGGGCGGCGCGGGTGGTCTGGGCGGGAATTACGCGCGGGGCGGAGGAACTGGTGGCGCTGCAGCAGGTGGTGGACGGTTATTTGAATGAAGCGGGGTATCCGCTGGAGGCGCGGCGGTTCAGTCCGCATTTGACGCTGGCGCGGATCAAAAAGCCGTCGATCGGGTACGAGGTGCGGGATGTGGTGGAAACGATTGAGCTGGAGATTCCGGCGGTTCAGGAAGTGGGTGAATTGACGCTGTTTCAGAGCGTATTGACGCGGGAAGGTCCGGTCTATACCGCTATGCACCATGCAGAGCTGGGAGGGAAGGGGGGAAAACCATAGTAAAAATGAAAAAGCAAATATAAAAATTGCGGAAGATGTCAGCGTCAAAGGCTCTTTGGCCTCTTGTTATTGGGGAGCCAGAGTGCGTTTTTGGCTGTCCATATCGACTTTTGGCGGTTCCGTCATTTCTGTTTTTAAAAGAATTGTTTTTATTGCATGTTTTTTTGATTTTTTTCAACACATTTCGAGGTTTTGGCGCAAACTATGGGGGAAATCATCGATGATCGGATCTTTACGTAAAGGAAAATCCTATTGGACAGCAAGACAGAACAGGAAATCGTAGCCGGTTTGCGAGCAGGCCATCGGGAAGCTTGGCTGCGGCTGTATGATACCTATGCCCAACTGCTCTGGCGGCGTGTAGGACAACTGGTCGGCAGCGAATCGGCGGATGTGGCGGATGTGGTTCAGGAAACCTTTCTGGCCGCCGCCCGGTCCACCGGACGGTTCGATCCCCAGCGAGGCTCGCTTTGGATGTGGCTCTGGGGCATTGCCCGGCGGCAAATTGCCCTGCATTACCGCCGCCTAGCCGTCAAAGGCCGGCTTGCCCGCTCGCAGCGCTGGTGGCAGTCCCTGGACGGGGCCAAGGCTGACTGGATCGACGGGAAGACAGCGGCACCGCCGGAGGTGCTGGAAGCGGAAGAACTGGCCTTGCTGGTACGGGCGGCTCTGCTGCAACTGCCGCCGGATTATCAAATGCTGCTGCTGTCCAAATATGTGCATGGTGAACCGTCCCAGCGGATCGCGGAACAGTTGCACTTTTCCGATGACGCCGTCCGCTCCAAACTGGCCCGGGCCCGCAAGGCGTTTCGCAAGGTCTTTAACAAATTAACTCGTTCGGCTCCAAAAGAGCAGGAGGTGCGCCCATGAATCCGCACAAGCACGAGAATAACGATAAACAATTTATGGAAATTTTAAAAGCGGTTGATAAAAAAGTCGCTCCCCCGGATGTAACTTTCCTCAATCAACTGCGAAATCAATCCGCAACCCAATTTGAGGCCGGCTTTGCGGCCCAGCAATCCCGGCCCTGGAGGTATAAAATCATGCATTCCAAAACCCTCAAATGGCTCACCCCTCTCGCCGCCGCCGCAGCAATCATGATCACCCTTCTTCTCTGGCCCGATGCGGGTGTAACCAAAGTCTATGGTATGGCCGATATACCGGAATTATTAAACAATGCCAAAACTATCTACATACATGGATGGGGATATACTCCACCCAAAATTGATGAACCTGCCGAGATTGAATATTGGTTTGATCTGGAAAATGGCCGTTATTGTACCCATAAACCAACGGATCAAAAACATAAACCAACTCACTTCACGGTATGTGACGGTGAATATATTATGAATGAAAATATAGTCAAACCTGTTAATGGTGAACCTTATGGTGAGATTAGCTTCACAAAAATATCAAAGTTTTATGGACAACTGGAAGCCCGTAAGGTTTATATGCTTCTAATCAATACCTTTCAAAACGTAGATCAAGTGGAAGGATTCAAGTGCGTTGGCCAGGAAACGATAAATGAAGTATTTTACGATATCTGGGAAGGGATAATTAAAGTAGATTATAATCAAAATGTGAACTTTAAATTTACATGCTGGCTTTCTGCCTTAACCGGGAAGATCGGTCGTATGGAAATGATGGCAAGAAAAAATGAACAGGAATGGATACAAAAGATCGTATTTGATCAATTTGATTTAGATATAGATTTTCCTGATGATCTCTTTTCAACCGAACCGCCGGAAGGTTATAAACTGGCCAATGCCAAGGAGACCGCCCCTACCGCGGTACTCGGAGAAATGGGACCGGATGTTGAGGACTTGTTGTTATATGTACATATTGCTTTTACTCTGGATGATGGCAGCGTGATTGTATGTTGGCGCAGCGAAGACAAACAGACACCTCCTCAGGATACCCTATTTCAAGGATTGACAGAAGGCGGGGATTTGCCTTCCTTGCCACTTGAAATATCCCAATTGCAACCGTTTCCTCCGAAAGATAAATTGGAATTCACGGGCTATCACCTGGCCTATACAAAATTGAATAATAAATTCTATGAATGGTCAATCTATATACCCAATCAAAATGTTCCTATACGATCCCAAATATTAGGATATAATATTGTACGCAAATTTAATGTAGATCCTCAGAGGCATGTCGGCCTTTTAACTCAGATGATAAGCGAAGATTTGCAAATTAACGCAAGAAAAGATTTTAACAAATGGGTCCTCGGTGCCATGGCCGAGTTGAGCGAGAACGGTCAGGCCCCAGCCGGCATTACCTATGACCGGGTTCTGGATCTGGCCCAGCAACTCCGGCAGCGGCAATCCGGCCAATGACCCAATTTACACCGCCCCCGGCACCAGTTATCCTACTTATATCGGAGGCAGCTTATGAAAGTGCCAGCTACGGGGGTAAACGAGGCTCTCGCCCCCAGGCAATGCCTGCCCTGCGGCCAGCACAGCGGTGTTTTGCTTTCCGCAGGACCGCTTACCAGAAGATGATAACGAATGCAACAACGGCCAGCAGGACGACAGCGCCGAAGAATTTGACTTCGGGGGCGGTTTTCACATCGACGTCGCTGCGAACGGGGAGTTTGCGGGGTTCGGCCAGGGGCCGGAAGAAGGTAATCAGGCCCATAATCACCAGAATCAGATTAAAGCAGATGGCAACCTGGATCAGGAAATGGACGGACGGGGCGAAGTACTGGAATAGGCCATATATCACAGGGCCAGCGAGCAGGGCAGCCACACCGGCGGCGGGGGGAGCGGTGGGGACCATCATGCCGAACAGGAAGGCGGCTACCACACCCGGCCAGATATAACCCTGGAACTGCTGGATGAACTGGAAGACGCCGCCGAATTTGGGATTGTCGAGGGCCGGGGCACAAAGACAGGCGGCGATCACAAAGACAATGGTCATCAGGCGGCCCAGGAACACCAGGCGCGGTTGGGGAGCATTGCGGTCGAACATGCGGTTATAGACATCCATGGTAAAGATGGTGGAAGCGGAGTTTAACATAGAGGCCAGGGAGCTGATTACCGCGCCGGCAATAGCGGCGAACATGAAGCCGCGCAAGCCGGAAGGAACCAGATTGCGAATCAGCATGGGGAAGGCTTCGTCGGAGGTTTTCATGGTACTGCCATAGAGTTGATAGGACATGATACCCGGCATGACGATGGCAAACGGAACCAGCAGCCACAGGGCGCCGGCGAAGATTACGCCGAGCTGACCGTCCCGCAGGGATTTGGCGGCCAGATTCCGCTGGACGATGAACTGGTTCAGGCCGCAATAATAAATAATCACAATCCACATGCCCGCCATAACACCGGTCCAGGGAAGGCCGGGGTGGTCCGGCGGAAGCACCATATGCAGTTTGTCCTGGTTGGAGGCGGTGAAACTGTCCCAGCCGCCGCAAGCCTGAAGGCCGATGAAGAAGATGATGATCCCGCCCACGAGCAGACTGCCGCCCTGGAACAAGTCCGCCCAGGCAACGGCCTTTAATCCGCCCCAGACCGTGTAGGCGGCGGCCAGCAGACCGATGAGCCAGACGCCCTTTACCAGGTGAAGGCCAAAAATCGTTCGCAGGGTAATTCCGCCGGAATAGAGAACGGCGGTCAAGAGGACGATGACGTAGATGATGACGGTCATCAAGGCCATAATGCCGCGGGCGGTGGAATTGTAGCGGTATTCCAGATATTCAGGCATGGTGTAGATGCCGGCCTTGAGAAAACGGGGCAGGAGGGTAAAGGCGATCAGGACGATGCCGAAGCTGCCGTAAAGCTGCCAGTTGCTCACGGCCAGACCGACGCCGCCGGCTCCCTGGCCGGCCATGCCGACAAACTGTTCGGTGGAAATATTAGCGGCCACGATGGAGATGCCGATGAGCCACCAGGTGAGTCCGCGGCCAGCGAGAAAATAGTCTTCGCTGCTTTTCTCCCGGCGGCTTTTAAAGAGGCTGACGCCGATGACTACGGCAAAAAAACATACAAATACGATGATATCAAATGCTTTCAGTTCCATGCAGATTGTCCTGATTAAAAAAGGAACGTTGTAAAATAAGATTATTTTGCCGGGAACAGCCGGACCAGAACTACGCCGCGGGCCGGAACGACCGGCTCGAAAAAATTTTCCACGGTATCCAGGTCTTTTTGCCGCCAGAGGTCGCGGACATGCCGGGGACCGTTGATGGCTAAATCATTCCAGGCAATACGCACGGGCATGGCGATGGGGGCGGTGTTGAAGAGGCCGACCACTTTGGAACCGTCTTCCATGTCTTTGGCCAGGACGAAGGATTCGTCGTCCTGTTTCATGACGCGGCCTTGTTGGCCCAGCGGGTCCTGATTGGCCTCGATGACTTCGGCGTTGCATAATATATTTACGGTGAAGTCGTCCAGTCGGGTCATGTTGCCGGAGAAAACCAGGGGCGAAGCCATGATGGACCACAGGGACATATAGGCGTATTGCTGGTTGGGGGAGATGGAGGTCGGGATGCCTTCTTTCCCCGTACCGCCGCCGATCCAGCCGATGAGGATGTAATCGGGATCGTTCCAGTAGCCCGGCCGGGCGTATTCGTAGTGCCTGGCGTTGTCCAGGCCCATGCCGATGAAACTGCTGGAGCGGCGGATATCATCGGTGGTGCGCCAGCAGTTGCCGCCGGTGGAGGCGGCCCATTCCCAGACGCGGTCCATGCCGTACTGGCAGATGTTATAGACGATGTCGTAATCGACGTTTTTGAGAATCTCGCCCATCAGGGCGTAGGGT
>JAKQBU010000105.1 GCA_029573975.1 Planctomycetota bacterium | reverse complement strand
AATCGTTACAGAGGGAAAGTTTGGTATATTCAGGGAAGGCGGGTTATTTTACGAGGCGGGGGGGAGGAAAATTACTTTTTTCTTATACTTTTGAGCCGGCTGGGAAAAGTTGAAACGGCTGGGAGTCGATATGGGAAGGGATGAGAAAATGAAAACAGGGAGAATATGGTATGGTTTGGCAGTTTTTGTCAGGAAAACGCAAAACCCGTGATGTGAAAGCGGAACCGAAGCAGGAAGGGAAGAAACGGGCCGCTGCCTGGCCGGTGCAGCAGAAGCGGCCGGGCTGGTGCTGGTTTCCCGCGTCCCATCGGATGATGGCTATGCTTCATATGCGGATGGACAGTACGGTTTTGCCGCCTGCGATCGTGCGGAAGGCCTCCTGGCGTGAATAGTCGGGTGTAAGAACGGGAAGAAGGAGAGAGGTTGGGATAGGGGGCAATCCATTATCAGACGCTAATCAATTGATGGCTGTGGAATTATGGACCTGGCGGCGGGGATTATAGGGCCAACCGGAAGGGAATGGAGTTTTTGTGGGGGGGCAAGTTAATTTTTTTTTAGGCTGAGCGGCAGCGGGGATACGGCATAGGGCAGCGGGTCATCGGATCTGGGCTGGAAAGCGGAGGTGAAATCTGGGAAAAACCGGTACGAAAACGGGAGGAAAGCGGTTTTTTGGGGCAAAATAAGGGGGATGAAAGCTTCATTTGCGGTTAAGGGGTTTGCGGTGGTTCAAGTCATTCGTGATGGAAATCCGGCCAGGTGAGGTGGAAGGACAGGGGGTGAAATCAGGTTATGGGACGGGCGGCTGGGCGGACAATCTTTATTTTCTAAATACCCCATATTATCTATCTAACCAGAAAAGCCGGAAATTACGTTAGGATGGTTAAATTTTGAGACGATAGGATGGCAGGATAGGAGAAATAGGAATATTAGGTAAATATGTAAAATTTTAGAATAAATAAGGTAGGCATGACGGCAATGAAAGCGGAAATAGATATGAATAAAAGGTTTACAGCGTTAGTGCTGGCAGCGGCCTGCATTCTGGTTCTGTCAGGGGGATGCCAACAGAAACCGGCGCGCGTGTACCGGGTGGCCTATACGTCGCCGAAATCGGCCCAGATGATGGAGAATACCAATCAGACGGCTGATGGGGGCAGTGCGGAAGCCGGGCAGTATCCGGTGGAAATGGTGGAGGCTTCGAATACCGCGAATGCTGGGGGCGGCGAAACGGCGGCGAGTCCGGCGCCGGCGGCGGAGGTGACGAATGCTGTTTATGTTCCAACGGCAGAATACCTTACCGCGGCGGATGTCCAGGCGATGGGGCCTGCCAGTCAGGAATATCATGTCGATGCGGGGGATGTTTTGCAGTTGAAGATCGATCAGCTCTTGCAGTTGGACCGGGAAGAGGTGGTGGCGGCGGAAGTGGACCGGCTGGGGCAGATTTATCTGCCGCTGCTGAATCATGTTGCGGTGGCGGGGCTGACGTGCGAGCAGATCCGCAATGAGCTGGCGCTGCGGCTGGGGAAAGACTATATCCGGGAACCGAAGGTGGATGTGAGTATTAAGGAATACGGCAGTAAGAAGGTGATGGTGATGGGGATGGTGCGGCAGCCGGGAGCGGTGGCGCTGGAGACGGACAATGCGACGCTGCTGGATGTAATCACGAAGGCGGGCGGGATTACCGCCGGGGCGGGCGTAGATGTGGAGATCTTGCGGGGAGCGTATGATCCGGCGAAGGAAAAGGATCTGCCGGGAGGGAGCGCCGGCGGGCAATCCGCGGCGTTCGGGCCGGCGACGAAGCGGGAGCTGGTACCGGTGGCCAGGCTGCTGGCGGAAGACGGCGGAACGGTGAATCCGATTATTTATCCGGGGGATATCGTGAATGTGCCGCTGGATGGGGACGGGTATATATACCTGTCGGGGGAAGTGAAGCAGCCGGGGGCCAAGCCGTTTCGGCGGACGCTGAATCTATTGCAGGCGATGAGCTGTGCGGGCGGACCCACGCGGAATGCGGCGGAGAAGAAGTGCAAGATTATCCGGCGGACGGCGGACGGGAGCGAGCAGGTTCTGGTAGTGAATCTGGAGGACATCAAGAAGGGCAAAGAGCAGAATATCGTGCTGGCCCAGAATGACACGATTGTGGTGCCGGGCGATCCGGTCAAGATATTCTTTAACGGGGTCAATGATCTGTTCCGCCGGGGCGTGTTTGCCGGGGTGCGGATGGAGTATGACGCCGCGCAGGATATGGGCATACCGTCCGATGGGGGATACGGCGGCGGTTATTAAGGTCTGTGCGGCCGGCTGTCTCGGAAGGCAGCCGCTATTGGGAATTTTGAACAGGCAGAAAGCTATGAAAGCAAACGAGAAACAAACGAACAACGGGAACGGAAGCGGCGGGAGATCCGTCGAGAGAACCGAACTGCTGGCACTTCAGCCGGTCCGGATTTTGGTGAAGCGCCGCTGGCAACTGGCCGGCTGCCTGGTTTTGGTGTGCAGCCTGGCGTTTGCGGCGACGGTTTTGCGCAAGCCGAAATACGAAGCGACGGCGAAGGTGCAGGTGGTGATGGATCAGCCCCAGATCGGGGGGATCGCCTCCTCCGCCAGCGGCGGGAGCGGGGATTATTTTACGACGCAATGCCAACTGCTGCAATCGCGCCATGTGCTGTCGCGGACGGCGGAGAAGTTGAATACGGACGGCGGCAACTGGCAGTTTACGGATGAAGGGGTGAAGAAATTACAGGAGCATGTGAAGGTGAAGCCGATTTCCGGCTCCCGGCTTATCGATATAGTGGGAGTGGCGCATAACGGTGAGGAAGCGGCGGCGATTGCCAATCAGTTGACGGCGGCTTTTGTCGAGACCTCGACGGAGGCCCGCCAGGATACCAATGGCCGGATCGCGAAACGGGTGGAGGAGCAAATCCAGGGATATGACGCGGAGATTGGGCAGATCGAAGAGCAAATCGAGAAGTTTCGGCAGGAGAATTTAATTACGGGTGAGGACGGCAGCCTGGGGTCGCTGGAAAACCGCCTGGAGGCGATTGAGAAGGAACTGACCGATACGCAGATGCGGCGGTTGAAGCTGGAAACCCAGAAAGATACGGTTGGAAATCTGCTGACCAGCGGCAAAGGCCTTTCCGACGATGAGATCCTGGTCCCGGAAGTCAACAGCAACAGCCGGGTGGTGTATCTGCGAGAGACGCTGAACCGCCTTCAGGAGGAAGAGTCGCAATTGGCGTGTGCGTATTTGCCGGGCCACCAGAAGCTGCGGAATATCCGAATCCAGATCGCGGAATGCCAGGCGAATCTGGCGGATCAAAAGCGGAAATTGCTGCAGGCGCTTCAGGAAAGCACGCTGGAGGAATATGCCGGAACCATCAAGAAAGAGGAATCGCTGGCGGCGATGCTGAAACAGCAAAAATCAGACGGTGTCCGGCTGACGGAGCAGAATCAGGAATACCAGAAGCTGCTGGAAGAGCGGGACATGGCGCAGAAATTTAAATCGGATTGCATGGTGCAGTTGCGGCAGTTTACGTTGCGGGAGGGAATGAGCGAATCGCCGGTGAAAGTGGTGGACGCGGCCCATATACCCACCCAGCCGGCGGGATTGAGCAAAGCGCATCAGGCGGTTTCGATTTTATTGTTAGGGATGCTGTTCAGTGTGGCCTTTGTTTTTGTAATGGAGCGTCTGACGACGGAGACGGAATCGGCGGCAGCGAGTACGCCGGCGGTTTATGTGCCGGTGGGGATGCAGCCGGGATACCCGTGGGCGAGCCTGTATGGCCAGCCTTCGTATGCGGGGGCGGCACCGTATTCGATGCCGGAGGAGCCGGCGTCGGTTTCGATGGAACCAGCGGGCGGGGTTGTTGGCGGCGGCGCGGGAGTATTGGGATATGTGGAAGAGATCGAGCTGGGGGGCCGGGGCAGCGGCGATCTGGCTTATTCGGCCCGCTGCCAGATCGTGGACAGCGACCAGAGTTCGGCGGCGGCGGAGAGTTTCCGGGAGATCGGGACCCGGCTGCTGGGCCGTTTTGGGAAAACGCAGCAGAATGTGGTAGTGACCAGCGAAGCCGGCGGAAACGGAAAAACGACCTGTGCGTGCAATCTGGCGCTGTTTCTGGCGCGTTCGGGGCGGAAGGTGCTGCTGGTGGATGCGAATCGGACGGCGCCGGCCGGGGACCGGGTGTTTGGCAAGGCGGAGGGGCAGCCGGGCTTGTCTGAAGTACTGGCGGAGATGGGGTTGCTGGAAGAGGCGATCCAGCCGACGGAGACGGATCATCTGATGGTGATGCACCAGTCCGGGGCGGGAGCCGCGGCGGATTACGATATGACGCAGTTGTCTCGTCTGGACCATGAGCTGCGGCAGCGGTTTGACTGGGTGCTGTATGATGCCGGTTCGCTGCCGGATGCGTTTACCAGGGACGTGCTACAGGCGGCGGGTAAGGCTCTGTTTATTACTACGGCGGTTGATCCGGCGGTTTCGGCCCGGGCTTGCGAACAGATCGAGAGGTGCGGCGCGGTGAATCTGGGCGTGGTGAACAATACCTGCCGTGTTTCTACGGCGGCGAAGAGTCCGGGATCGGCAGCGGGGATCGGGACCTAAGAAAGGAAGGCTGCCGGCCGGCGGCCGTGATGCATGGGACGAGTATGGGAACATTTTGAAAAAACAAGAATAGGTAAAGACAGCCGTGAAAGACAATATACACTCGATGTTTTCTGTATGGGAGATTGCTTTGCTGGCGGGCGGGATGGTGTTTCTGTTTACGCTGACGGTGGGAGTGCTTTATACCTCCTGGATGTGCCGGGTGAGCTGGCGGTGGGGTGCGTTAGACCGGCCGGACGGTTTTCTGAAGCGGCACCGGAAAGCCACGGCGACACTGGGCGGGGTGCCGCTGTTTGCCGCGCTGGGATCGGGGATGCTTTTTCTGTGGTATATGAGCCGGGACTGCCCGGAGACGGCGGCGGGGTATTTTGGAACGGAGCTGTCGGGTTGGGCGCTGCTGGCGGCGAGCCTGATCATTCTGGCGCTGGGGATCTGTGACGATTTGCGTCGGGTTCTGCCGCGAACGAAGTTTATTTTTCAGATGCTGGCGGCGCTGATTCTGGTGGGATCGGGCCTGGCGATTCACCGGGTGGATTTTTTTGGATTGGCGGAAATTCCGCTGGGGCTGCTGGCGGTGCCGTTCACGATATTCTGGCTGGTGGGAAGCTGCAATGCGTTCAATTTTATCGATGGGATGGACGGCCTGGCCTCGGGCATCGGGCTGGTGATATCGCTGGTGCTGGCGGGGCTGGCGTTTCTGGTGGGGGATTTTTCCTCCGGGTTGTTTTCGCTGGTGCTGGGGGGCGGGCTGCTGGCGATCTTGCTGTTCAACCGGCAGCCGGCGGTGATCTTTTTGGGGGACAGCGGTTCGCAACTGGTGGGATTGCTGCTGGGGACCCTGACCATTCAGATAGCGACAATCGGGGAGGCCTTCTATTTGCCCTGTGCGGGGATCCTTTTGAGCGTGCCGATTGTGGATGCGTTTTTGTCGATTTTGCGCCGGTACAGTGTCAGCGAGTCGCCGTCGCTGGGGGATCATAAGCATATTCATCATTGTCTCCGCCAGCGGGGGATGAGTGTGAATGGGGCGGCGCTGGCATTAAGCCTGTCGGCTTTGTTTTCCGGAGTGGTAGGAATTTTGTGCGTGCCGGGGCGGGGCGTGGGGATAGCGCTGGCGGCGGCGGGATTTGTGGTGCTGGAGGTGTGGCTGGCGGTACGTGCCGGGTGTCTGAATCCGCGGGTACTGGCGGAGCGGGTGAAGGGCCGGTTTCGCTGGTCGGTGGTATCGAAAGAGCAGGCGAAGAACCGGCAGGGGCTGGCGGAGCTGGAGGTTCTGTGGGACCGGATGAAACCGCTGTTTGAGCAGATGATGCTGGACCGGGCGGTTTTGACGCTGGAGGGAGTCAGTGCCGACGGGCGGACGGATTGCGAGACGTACCAGTGGGTTCGTTCGGAGGAACGGATCGCGGAACTGTTCCGCAATCAATGGACCAAGCGGTTTCCGCTGGAAGGGGATGTGCCGCGGATTGCGACGCTGCGGCTGGAATCGGCCAAGCAGCAGCTTAAGGATGAGCAGCGGATTGATCTGCTGCTGCGGGAGATCCGGAACAATATGAAGTCGAATGGCAGGCGGCGGGTTCCGGCGGAACCGGGCGCGGAACTGGCGAAGCATTAATCAACCCGCCTGTCTCACAGGGGCCAGAATTTCCGCGGGAATGTGCAGAGAAGGGAGACTCCTTGCCGATGAACAAGACATGCTGAATCCCTTTTTGCGACATAGACGTACGTATCCGTTGAAACTGCTGGTGGATATCCACTCGTATTGCAACGCCCGCTGTACGATGTGTCCGTATCCGCGGCTTTCGGGGAGGCAGAGCCAGGGAGTGATGGAGGCGGGATTGTACCGGGCAATCGTGGAGGAGATGGGGCGGATCGGGCGGGAGCACAATTTTGAGCCGGTGCTGACGTATTGTTACATGGGCGAGCCGTTTCTGGCGGAGCATCTGGAGGAGTATGTCCGTTATGCGCTGGAGCAGAAGGTGGGGGTGTATCTCAATACCAATGGGCAGGAGATGACGCCGGGGAAGGTCGAGGCGCTGCTGGGGGCGGGATTTAACGGGAAGATACATGTGAGTTTTCACGGGATTACGCCGGAGGTGTATCAGCGGATTACCGGGCTGGATTATGAGCGGACGCTGGCGAATGTGCGGTATCTGGCGGGTCATTATGATCCGCGGCGGATCTGTATCCGGGGGGTGGATGACCACTGGCCGGAAGGGGAGCGGGAGAAGTGGCTGGCGTTCTGGCGGGGGTATGGAGTGGAAACGGAATATTTGCCGCCGATCAGCCGGTGCGGAACGGTGGGGCGGCTGCTGCCGGAGCGGCTGAAGAAGGAAGCGGTTCGGCTGTATGGCTGCCGTGAGCATCATCCGCTGGTGGAGATGGTGATTTTATTTGACGGGCGGGCAGTGATGTGCTGCCAGGATATGGGGCAGGAGGTGATCTGGGGGGATGTGGGGCGGGATGGCATTTTGGGGGTCTGGAACGGGCCGGTGCGGCGGGAGGTGGTGGAGCGGTTGTATGGCGGGGCGGTAAGCTCGAAAGATTTTCTGTGCAGCCGGTGTGAGCAGGCTATGGGGGCGGGCGATTTAATCCAGTCGGTGGTGAAGGAGGGGTGGCACAAGGTGACACGCGGCCGGAGCCGCCGCCAGACGGTTTCGTTATCCGATTGACGGGTAAATGCCGGTGGAGCTTATTTTTCGGGATTGGGATTTACTTTTTGCATGAGGATGAGGCCGTTGGCGATGCTACGCTGCCGGCCGTCGGAGGGGGAATTGAGGATTTTTCCGCCGAGCCAGAGGGTGGAGGAGCCGCCGCCGTCGAGGTTGACGGCCTCGTTGCAGCCGAATTGCTGCATGAGGCGTGCCAGTTCGGGAAAGGTCATGCCGATGGAGAGGCCCTTTTGGCGGCCATCGACGACGACCAGGAAAAAGAATTGATCGTTCCAGCCGAAGGCGGAGCGGGGATGGCGGCTTTTTTCATCCAGGCCGCCGGGCATTTTGCCGTTTTGGAGCAGAATTGGGTGGCCGCCCAGGGCGGTGGGTACGCCGGTCAGGTCGGGCTGGGTTTGCAGCGAGAAGGAGAGGGTCATTCCCGGCTGGAAATCCGGGAGGCTGGCCAGCATACCGGGACCGAGGGAAAGGACCAGGGTATCGGGTTCGATGGCGGTATCGCCGGCTGGGCTGATGGTTCGAATCTGAGCCTGAAATTGCATTCCGACCTGGAGGGGCAGCCAGGGGCCGGCGGGAGTTTTTTCCAGAATGAGTTCCGTACCGGCGGCGGTGCAGGTGGAAGGGCCGAAGGCGGGCGTGAAAAGGACAGCGGCGTTTTCGGCGCGTTCCTGATTCAGGCGGAATGGAAAGGTTTTTTGATCGGGGGCGGTGCATTGGAAGTTGCTGACCACCGGGGCGATGTGCGGCCGGCCGTTGGGATCGAACCAGAGGCTGGTATCGCCGGGGTCGCTGACCAGTTCTCCCTGCACGATCTGCAGGCCGGTGGGGTCGCCCTGGTAGGGGCCGGGCTGGATGCGGAAGAAATCGGCGTTGATGGCGGCGAGGGGTTTGCCGCAGGATTGCGGGATGGATTCGATTTGGCGGGTGAGGGGGGCCAGGCCCTTGATTTGGCCCTGGGCCAGGGTGGACAGGAAGTAAAACGAATCGACGGAGCGGTCGATTTTGACGGCGTGAACGGACCAGGGCTGGCTGCCGATCCGCTGATGGATGTATTCGATTCCGGGGACGACTTCAGGCCAGGGATCGACGGCGGTTTGGGCCGTGAGGCAGCCGACGGCGCCGCAAATTGCCAACAGGCCGAAAAGGATTTGAAGAAGGTTTCGGTGTTTAGGGGCGGCAGAGAAGAAGGCCATAGTTTGCATCTCCGTAAAATTTCTGCAAAAAGGAACAAAGATTTCTTTTTCTTTTTATCAGATACTGTATATTGGCAGGTATGTCAAGCGAAGTGGTAGAATTATGCTGTAAACTGATCGCGCAGGCGAGCGTGAATCCGCAGGAGAAGGAGTATCGCAAGATGCCGTATGGGGAGGAGCGGATGGCGGATTTTGTGTATGGGTGGCTGGCGGGGCAGGGATTGAAGCCGCAGCGGCAGAGGGTGCTGGCGGGCCGGGAGAATGTTTTCGCGATGGCGGAGGGCGCGGACCGGTCCCGGACCTTGCTGCTGGCCGGGCATATGGATACGGTGGATGTGACGGGGATGACGGTCGAGCCGTTTGTGCCGAAGCTGGCGGAGGGGCGGATTTATGGGCGGGGGGCCTGCGATGACAAGGGGCCGTTGGCGGCGCTGATGGCGGCGTTTCGGGATCGGGTTCGTAAAGGCGGATTGCCGTGGAATCTGGTGTTGCTGGCCACCTGCGGGGAAGAGTACGATATGGCGGGCGCCAGTTTTTTTGCGGAGCATTTTCCGGGTGAAATTACAGCCGCCGTATTTGCCGAGCCGACGGATCTGGAGGTGATCGTGGCCCATAAGGGGGTGCTGCGGCTGACGATGCGGACGCGGGGGCGGAGTGCGCACAGTTCCGTACCGGAGAGGGGGGAGAATGCGATCTATACGATGGCGCGGGCCGTAACGGGGGTGGAGCAGTTTGCCGGGGATTTGTCGCGGCGTCCGGGCCACCCGGCGCTGCAGCAGGAGACGCTGGCAGTGACGGTGGTGGAAGGGGGCCGGCAGATCAATGTGATACCGGATAGCTGTCAGGGGCGGATTGACTGGCGATTTTTGCCGGGCCGCAGCCCGCGGCAGTGCCGGGATGAACTGGCGGCTTTTTTGAATCGGCAGATGCCGGGGCAGGTGGAGCTGGAACGGATGAATGAATATCACCCGATGGAAACGGATCCGGGCCATCCGCTGGTGGCGGCTCTGCTGGCGGCGGCGCAGGAGGCGGCTGGGATTCGCCGGACGGCCTCGGTTGCCTATGCCACCGATGCCAGTGCGTTTCACGGGCGGTCGATCCCGACGCCGATCTTCGGGCCGGGCAGCATCCATCAGGCCCATACGGCGGATGAGTATATCGAGATAGACCAGTTGGAAAAAGGACTGGCGGCGTATAGCGTGTTTCTGGATAGCGGGTGGGAGTAAAAGCGTAACCCATTTACAGGAAAGGGGACAAGTATGAAGTTTTTCCGGTGCGTAGTTATTGGGCTGGGAGTTCTATTGGCAGGCGGGACGGGGGCAGCGGCTCAGGAAGGGGAGGCGGGGGAGAAGAGCTATTTTGCGGTGTTTATGTCCGGTCAAAAGGTGGGGTATGGGACGCATGAACGGAAGGTGAAGGGGGAGAAGGTGGCGACTACCGAGACGGTCCATCTGACCATGAATCGGGGCGGGACGGAAGTGAGCATCGCGGTTAAGGAGAGCAGTCTGGAGAGCCGCCAGGGGGAGCCGCTGGGATTTGAGAGTGTGCAGGATATGGGGATGCTGTCGATGACGGTAAAGGGGCGGAAGAATGAGAAGGGGGGATTCGACGTGACGGTCAAGGCGGCGGGCACCACGCAACAGCAGAGCCTGGACTGGCCGGAGGGGGCGCTGATGCCGGAGGGATTGCTGCTGCTGAGCAGGGAAAAGGGGCTGAAAGAAGGTACGGCCTATCCGGTAAAGATGTTTTCGGCCCTGATGATGCAGGCGATGGAGGCACAGGTGCGGATTGGACCTACCAAAGATGTGGATTTGCTGGGGCGGATCACGCCCCTGACGGAAGTAATGGTGGAATTGAAGATGAGCGGCAGCACGGTTAACCAGACCAGTTATGTCGATAAAAATTATGACGCCCAGAAAATGGTGATCCCCATGATGGGGATGGTGGTAGAAATGGTGGCGTGCAGCCGGGAATTTGCATTGAGTAAAAACGACGAGGCGGATTTTTTGAAAGAGTTTTTTCTGGCCAGCCCGGTTTCCCTGCCGGATGTGAAAAGCGTCAAGGCGATTACCTATCATCTGGAAGCCAAGGACGGCAAGGAACTGGTGTTCCCGGCGAATGACAATCAGGTGGTCCGCCCGGACGGCGAGGGGGGCTTGTATGTGACGGTCCGGCCGGTGGCGGCGGCTGGGAATGTGGCATTTCCCTATGCCGGCAGCGATGCGGCGGTGCGGGAGGCGATGAAGCCGACGCGGTATTTGCAGAGTGACGACCCGGCGATCATCGAGCTGGCCCGGAAAGCGATCGGGGATACGCAGGATGCGGCGGAAGCGGCCCGGCGGATTGAATCATTTGTGCATGAATATATCAAGGCCAAGGATCTTTCGGTCGGATATGCCTCGGCGGCGGAGGTGGCGCAGAGCCGGCAGGGGGATTGCAGCGAACATGCGGTATTGACGGCGGCGTTATGCCGGGCGGTGGGGATCCCGGCGCAGGTGGTGATGGGATATGTGTATTGTCCGCAATTTATGGATCAGCAGGACTTTTTCGGCGGCCATGCCTGGGTGCAGGCATATATTGGGGAACGGTGGGTGGGGCTGGATGCCACGCGGGCGCCGGGGGGCTATAGCGCCGGCCATATTGCCCAGGCGGCCGGCAGCGGGAATCCGGAGGATTTTTTTGCGTTGCTTTCGATTATGGGACGCTTTCGGATTAAGGAAATTGAGGTGGGGAATTAGCGTTATCATTGGGTATTTTACCCGGTTTGGCAGGGCGAAAGCGGCGGAAGGCGTAGGGGAGGCGGCCCTGTAATCCGCTAAGTCATACTTATTTATAAAGTTATGGCAAGACGGGGCGGCGAGGCGGGTTAGCGTTGGGGGGCTTAAGCTGGCGGCTGGGCAGGGAGCCGGCGGGATGATGCGGAAGAGAAAGAGGGTATTGCCTGCTTGACAAAAGAGGGGGTATCGGTTATTATTTATTGTTTAGCAATGGTATAGAGAAAGGTGTTGTGAAGCAGCGTATTTGTATTTTGGCGTCCCGAAAGGGGGATGCAAAACACAAATACCCAAGAAAGCAGGATACAGAAATGGCTAAATTTCCGGGAAAAACAGTATTGATTGTCGATGATGATGAAGACATTCGCACGGCGATCAAGGCGGCATTGGAAGACTTTGGCGTGACCATCAAGACCACGGGCAACGGCAATCAGGCGGTGGATATGATTCAGCAGGAGGTGCCGGATTTGCTGGTGCTGGATCAGATGCTGCCCGGGCGCAGCGGATTTCTGGTGATGGAAAAGATCCGTCCGATGCGGAAGGAGACGGGCAAGCCGCCGGTGATAATGATTACGGCCAATCCGGGGGCGCGGCACAAGGTGTATGCGGAGACGCTGGGAGTGGATGCGTATATCAATAAGCCGTTCCGGATGGAGAAGCTGGTCAAGGCGGCGGAGCAGCTTTTGAGCGGCGAAGGGGAAAAAGAAAAAAAGGAATAGAGGTACTATAAAAGGGGACTGTCAAGGAAAGGCGTCCCGGTTCAGGCAGCGGAGGTCTGCGAACATTGAGGAGTGGAGAATTGGAAAATGAGTTCCCGACAATCATAGGCCCGGATGCCAAATTCAAAGGCGAATTGAGCTTTGAAAAGAGCGTCAAGGTGCTGGGCACGTTTGAAGGCCAGATCAAGACTGCCGGTTCGCTGGAAGTGGCGCCCGGGGCCAGGATTCTGGCGGATATTGAGGCCGGCAGTGTGGCGGTGGAGGGGGAGGTCAAGGGCAACATGGCGGCCTCGGATCTGATTGAATTGAAGAAGACGGCCCGGCTGCAGGGGGATATCCGCTGCGGCCGGCTGGTAGTGGTGGACGGCGCCAGCTTTACCGGCCATTGCAATGTGGGCAATGGCGCGGTGGAGGCGGCGGGGGAGAAGGCGGCCCCGAAGCCGAAGTAAAACGCCAGCGTCAAAAGCTCTTCGGCCCCTTGTTATTGGGGAGCCAGAGCCGTTTGTGGATGGCGAAATCGACTTTTGGCGGTTCCGTCAAGGAAAAGACGTGCCGGCAATCCCAACGGCATGTCGGTTGCAGTAAGG
This sequence comes from Planctomycetota bacterium, assembly GCA_029573975.1. The sequence goes on along the minus strand of JAKQBU010000105.1, from coordinate 1,493 downwards.
ATGGCACAACTATGCCGCGGACGGTGATTTGTACGCATTGCGGCCGGGAGCTGGAGGTCAGCGACCGGGCCTTCAGCGTCAATTGCCGGTACTGCAATCAGCGGGTAGGGGTGGAAGACCATGTAATCCAGACCTATCATTCGGTGACGAATATTGAGACGGGGGGGTCTATTTCGGTGACGCCGACGGGCCATGTGCGGGCGAAGCTGCGGGTGCAGAATTTGGAGGTGGCCGGTCAGATGTACGGGGATATTGTGGCGCGGGGGAAGGTGACGGTGTATCCGGGGGCGCGGATGGTGGGGGATGTCAGTGCCAGCCGGCTGGAGGTTAAAGAGGGGGCTTTGCTGAAAGGGTACTACCGCATCGAACCTATTCCCGGCACATCTGAAAAATGAAAACGTTGTTGCGTGTTGTTTCCGTTCGGAAAGAGTCTGGTAAAAATAGAGCAGTTGCAAACCTGTATCCATAGGGAGCGACCATTAGGCGATGGGAGTTGGGTGAAGGATATCGCGAAAAAGTTTGGCCTGGAATACACGATACGACCCAGAGGCCGACCTCAAAAAAGGGAAGAAAAGTAGAATATCCCCTTTTTCCTTCCAAATTAAAGTAAGCTCTCTACATAGGAAATATTTATGTTTTCATACATCAAAAGACAGTATCTATTGATTGCCGTTTTAGTCTTTCTTTTGTCTATTTCTGCTATTGCTGAAAATCTTCCTTTGGCGTGGGATAACTCCAAGCCTGCTTATGCGGAAATTGTGGTTTTAGAGCCTATGGAACCGATAAAACTGTCCAAGGCCCACATGGAAGCGGTTAATCGTCAGCGTCGTATTTGTGTCGATAATGATAGCGGATTGGCGGCCAATTATGGAATCGATGTAAATCAATGGCTGGATACCTATTTCAACTGGCTCGTCCGGCCTGGAAGTCAAGTGGATAGTATTGCCTGGTGCATGGACGAAGGAAATATTGTTGGTTATCCCAGTAAAGTAACAGCCGTTTACGAGCATCCGGGATTGCAAAAATGGTTCCAGGAGGGGATCGATATTCTGCAGGTAGCGGTAACAGAAACTCACCAGCAAGGTCTGGAAGCATTCTACTCCTACCGGATTAACGGACCGGATCATGTCGGCCTTGAGAATAATCAGCCGAAAGCCGCACCTCTGAAAGAACAGCATCCCGACTGGCTTCTCGATTTATTCTGGTATCGGCCTGGGGTATGGAATTTCGCGGTACCGGAAGTCCGTGATTATAAGCTGGCGATTCTGCGGGAACTGGCGGAAAACTATGATTTCGACGGATTGGAAATCAATTTCAGCAGGCAGCCTTTATCCTTACCCACAAATTATCAATGGCGATATCGAAATGCAATGACCGACTTTATGCGCAGGGTGCGTATCATGCTTCAAGAAATTGCGAAAAAGCGGGGCCGTTCCTTTTTGCTGTCGGCTCGAATTCCTTCTAACCCTCCCGGTTGCCATTACGACGGGCTG
>JAKQBU010000100.1 GCA_029573975.1 Planctomycetota bacterium | reverse complement strand
AGGGGGGCCAGCACGGATATTATCGAGGCATCCGCCAAAGCCTACATCAATGCCATCAACCATATGCTGGCCCGTGCCGCCAGTCAAAAGGAAAAAAATCACAACGGCAGCTATTAATAGTGTAAAGGATATATAAAAATGACAATGACCATTACGGAAAAAATATTAGCCGCCCACTGCGGCAAAGATTCGGTATGCCCCGGTATGCTCATCAATGCCGCGCTGGATATCATCATGTGCCACGAAGTGACCACCCCGCCGGCCATTACCATGCTGGCCCAGCAGGGCCTGGACAAGGTTTTTGACCCGGAGAAAATCGTGGTTACACCCGATCACTTTCAGCCGGCCAAGGACATCCAGAGCGCCCAACTGCACAAACGGCTCGACGCCTGGTGCCGCAAAAACCAGATCAAATATTACTACCCCATCGGCAAAGCCGGCGTCTGCCATGCCCTGCTGCCCGAACAGGGGCATATCCGTCCCGGCGAAACCATCATCGGCGGCGACAGCCACACCTGCACCTATGGCGCGTTCGGGGCCTTCAGCACCGGCGTTGGTTCCACCGACCTGGCGGCGGCTATCGCGACAGGCCAGTTATGGTTCCGGATTCCCGAATCCTTCAAGTTCGTTCTGAAGGGCAAACTGGGACCCGGCGTGTACAGCAAGGATATCATCCTGGACATCATCACCCGCATCGGCACCGACGGCGCCCGCTATATGGCGATGGAATTTGTCGGGCCTACCCTGGCCGACTTATCCATGGAAGCCCGCATGACCATCACCAACATGGCCATCGAAGCCGGCGGCAAGAATGGCATCATGGCGGTGGACGATATTACCCGGGCCTACCTGGACGAACATCTCCGCGGCCAGCAAAAATATACCGTCTATGAATCCGACCCCGATGCCCAATACGTACAGACCCTCGAAATCGACTGCTCCGCCCTGGAGCCGACCGTCGCCTTCCCGCACCTGCCCAGCAACGGCAAACCGATTGCGGAAGCAGCGGGCTTGCCGATGGACCAGGCCTATATCGGCAGTTGCACCAACGGCCGCATCGAGGACCTCCGCATCGCCGCCCAAATCCTCAAAGGCAAAAAAGTGGCGATCCGCACCCTGGTAGTCCCAGCCACCCCGGTCATCTGGAAACAGGCCATGGACGAAAAACTCTTCGACATCTTCTATGACGCCGGCTGCGTAGTCTCCGCCCCGACCTGCGGCGCCTGCCTGGGCGGTTTCATGGGCATCCTGGCCGAGGGCGAACGCTGCGTCAGCACCACCAACCGCAACTTCGTCGGCCGCATGGGCCACCCCAAAAGCGAAGTTTACCTGGCCAGCCCCGCCACCGCCGCCGCCTCGGCTGTGGAAGGCAAACTCGCCGACCCACGGAAATATTTGTAAGGTGAACCCCTGAAACAGAAAGAAAAAGTTAGTATTTGGAATATTATTGTTGCATTGTTAGTTGTGGCATTCATTGTCAACATACTTACAATAAACAATATCGCTATTGATATTATTATTTTAGCAGGCTGTGTCGGAGCCATGCTCGGTGAAAAAAAGAACAAAAATAGTATATTAAAATTACCCAAGATCAAAAATACGAAATAAAATTTGGAGCTACACATGAAAGGCAAAGTACACGTTTATAATCGTGACCATATTAATACCGACGAAATTATTCCCGCTCGTTTCCTGAACACGGATAACGAGGCCGAGTTGGCCAAACACTGTATGGAAGATCTGGATGCGAATTTTGTCAAAAAAGTGCAGCCGGGTGATATAATAGTTGCCGGCAATGATTTCGGCTGCGGCTCGTCCCGCGAACATGCCGTCTGGGCCTTGCGCGGTGCGAAGGTCTCAGCGGTCATCGCCGGCTCTTTCGCCCGGATTTTTTACCGCAACGCCATCAACTGCGGCTTCCTCGTCATCGAACTGCCCGGCATTGCCGCAAAAATCAAAACCGGCGACCAGATCGAAATCGACGCAAAGAAAGGCAAAATCAAAAATCTCACCCAAAAAACCGCCTACGATTTCATCCCGCTGCCCGACTTTGCCCTGGAAATGATCGAAAAAGGCGGCCTGCTGAAAACGATCAAAACGTTAACTGTTAATAAAGGTATTCGCAACAATTGAAAAATAAAAATGAAAAAATAAATATTACAGTGAATATTTCAAAATGACTTATTATTCAGGTTAAATTGTAGTTCATAATATGGGAACGAAAAATTTAAAATGTGGCCGCTTAAAATAAAGATAACTGTAGACGAATTTATTACAACAATTTACAACATGATGAACGATTGCTGTTTTTTCGATTCATTTGAAGAAACAGATGAGGCTGTTCTTGATTATGTTCGTAAAATAGAAGAAAAAGAAAAGCGTGCCTACCTGTGTTTTTCTTTTATAAATGCATTCGAATATGGTCTTGAAATGGAAGAATGGCAGCACGAATTGTTGAATGTTTTATTTGTCCGTCGCGTAACCGAATATTTTGATCAAGCGAAGATTCTGAGTCTTGAAGAAGCAGAGATTTTTCTTTTCGGTAGAGTTGGGTATTATTTTCGAGTATGGCAAAAATACAACAAAAATAACGAGAGGCCCAAATTATTGATGGCCATTGCTTGCATGTTAGTGTATAATAAACCATACGAAGAATATATTTCAAATGAAGAACAAGTTGACTGGAATCACGA
>JAKQBU010000099.1 GCA_029573975.1 Planctomycetota bacterium | reverse complement strand
TTTTACGTCGTCTGATTCAGCAGTGGCGGGAGGTGGCGCCGAATTATTATGGGGATTATTACCCGCTGACCCCCTACAGCCTTGGAAGCGACATGTGGATCGGCTGGCAGTTTCACCGGCCGGAGGCGGGGGAGGGCATGGTGCAGATGTTCTGCCGGGCGGGCACGATCTATGATTCGGGCTTATGCAAATTGAAGGGGCTGGAAGGGCAGGCCAGTTATGAAATCCAGGATTTGGATCAGGAGGAGAAGCTGGTGGTGACCGGCCAGGAGCTGCTAGAGAAAGGCTTGCGGATTACCTTTGCCAGCCAGCCGGCGGCGGCTTTGATTCGGTATAAAAAAATTCGCTGAGGAGTAGTTCTTCCGATTCAGGAGTTTCCTCTATGATGAAAATAGTTTCGATTTCCTGTATAACGCTTTTTTGTTTATTATCTTTGTTTCCCTGCCGATATGCGGCGGCGCAGATGTACAGCCCCGCCGAACCGTATTACATGTGGGATACCTGGGTATGTAACGACAAGGAGGGGGAATACCAGCTTTTTTACCTGGAAAGCCAGTTTGGTTCGAACTGGAATCTGTGGTATCGTATCGGCAGGGCCAGTTCCCGGGACCTGCTGCACTGGCAGCCGCGGGAATCCATTTTTGAACAGGTGCCGGAGGGCGCCTGGGGGAAAGCTCCCTATCTGACGGGCTGTACCATCCCAACCGACACCGGATACGCCTGTTTCATCGGGGCGGGCGGTCAAAACGGCGGCCAGGAGATCGGAGTGCTGTTTTCGCCAGACCTGGAAACCTGGCAGCAATATCCGGGCAATCCGGTCCTGGTGAGCCGGAAACCCTATTACGGGGGAGAGGACTGGCGCGATTTATCCGTTTATTACGATGCGCAGGAAAAGCTATGGCATGGCTACCTCTGTGCCCGCACCGCCGGCAGCGGCGCCCCGGTGCCGCCGGATACAAAGGATGAAACTCAGATTGCCTGTATTGCCCGGGTGAAATCGAAAAATCTTACCGAGTGGGAATATTTGCCGCCGATCTTTGCCAGCCCGAAGTTTCTTTTTATGGAGGTGCCGGAATATTTCCAGATGAATGGCAGACATTACCTGATTTTTTCCTGCGCCCGGTCGCGGAAAGATACCTCCGGCCGAAAAGACGCCTCCGGAACCTGGTACGTAATGGCGGATTCCCGCGAGGGGCCGTATCGTATCCCCGAACAGCCGCTCCTGCTGGGCTCCGGCCAGGGGAGGATGGACAATTATGTCGGGCGGACTCTGTTGTTCGGCGATACGAGGCTGCTTTACCATCATACGGTACACGGCTGGCTGAAGGGCTGCTGCGAACATCCGGTAACCTGGGGAATTCCCAAGGTGATTCGGCAAAGCGAAGACGGGACCCTTTGGCTGGGATATTGGCCCAATCTGAACCAACTGGAAACGTCTGCTGTTATCACCGGCTTTGATGGCGTTTCCGTTCAGGAAAGCATGGGAAAGGGAGTCTGGACGACAGCGAAGGAAAAAATTTCCTGCCGCTCGCCAGAGCAAGCAGACTCAATCCTATGGCTGCCGTATGCCGGTTCCCATTCCATGATTACCTGTACCCTCCGTGCCCAGCCGGCGCAGGCGGCAGGGATCGTATTCCGCTGGGATGGAGAGAGAGGGACCGGACTGATCCTGGAAGAGAAAACCGACAGCCTGGCTTTGGTTCAAATCAAAGCCGTTGATCATCTGCCGGTTTCGGAATTGATAGACCATTATCAAGGGCTGGGAATGGCTGACCATCCGCAAAATATTCGGCTCCTGATTCACAGCCATCGAGTGGAAGTGTATGTGAATGACCGCTGGTTTTTCAGTACCTCGATACTCGATGCCCCAGCCCAGGGGCGTGTCGGCCTGCTGGTAAGGCAGGGAACAGCCGAGTTCAGCGGTTTCCGGATGGCGGAACTGGAATCCCTGCCAGCGGCAGCAGAGGCCCTTCGTTAGCAAAAACCAAAAGAGTGTTTTATTTACAGTTTTTTTATATGGAGATGATTATGAAGATGAAAAGTTGTGTACTGGTTCTTTTGATGGTTTTGTGCGGGGCGGCGTCAGTTGGGGCGATGGAAATCACCGCCATCACGGTCTTCGGCTGCAACGGGGAAGGAACCCAGGATGGCCACTCCAAGTGGAATTCCGGACCGCTGGACGGTCCCTGGGACTTGTTTTTCTACGAGGGTGATCTTGTCAAAAATGCCGGGCAGGTCAAATGGCTGAACAATCAGGGCGATCATACGTTCAAGATTGCCCCCACGGAAGGCAGCGTCACCTATACGTTTCATTTTGACAGTGATTCGGAAGTCCATACGTTCGGCCTGAATCTGTTCAGCGACGGCAGCGGCACGCCGATCCTGTCGGTATTCGCACCGGTAAGCGGCGACGCGGCCAAACCGGCGAAATTCCAGGCCAACCGGTCCGGCAACACGATGGGCTGGCCGATGAGCGAGGTGCCGGGGGCGGGGACGCTGGTCTTCGAAGGGATCAACGGGTCCCTGTGGAATTATGAGGAGGCTGCCGCCGGCCAGAAAATAACCATCACCGATTTCAAGGTCTTTACCCCCGCGGCGGCGGGCAAGCTGGATTTGGTCGGGCCGGGCGAAACCACCCCCAGCGGCCAGGCGGATTATGTCGGCCAGATTACGCTGAAAACCGAAAAGGTTTCACCGGCACCGCAGGACTGGCTGCTGTGGGCCAGCACGGTGGCGGAGATCCAGATCGGCTCGAATAATAAGGATGGCAGTTGGAAGGAAAAATTTGACTATCAGAAGGCCAACCCGCCTTTCTCCTTCACACTGGGCGGAAAATCCTCGAATGAACTATTGAAAAGCTGGAAGTTCAACGCCGAGCACAAAAAAGGGCAGCAGGGCCGGGTTACGCATAGTCTGACCTGGACCGACCCGAAGACAAGCCTGGAAGTGCGGTGGGAAGGCGTGGAATATTCAGATTTCAATACCTTGGAATGGACGGTTTATCTGACCAATACGGGATACCAGGACACCCCGATGGTAGAGAATCTCAAGGCCCTGGATGCCGATTTCGTTCGCAAACCGGGCCGGGAATACCGCCTGCACCACTGGAGCGGCACGTTTGTCACGGCGGATGATTTTGCCACCAAGAGCACGGTGCTGGACGGCGGTAAAGAGATGAAATTCCTGCCGGCCGGCGGCCGGACCACCGGGGCGGAGTGGCCCTACTATAATCTGGAAACCGGGGACGAAGGAATCATTATCGTGGTGAGCTGGGCTGGTCGCTGGTATGCCGACTTCCAGCGGCAGGATACCATCGGCCTGAAGGTGACCGCCGGTCAGGAGACCACCCACTTCAAACTGCAACCGGGCGAAATGATCCGTACCCCGATGATCGTGATGCAGTTCTGGAAAGGCGGCGACTGGAACGACGCCCAGAATACCTGGCGGCAGTGGATGGTGAAGCACAATGTCCCGCGGCCGGGCGGCAAACTGCCCCCCCTGCCGATGCTGGTGGCGTGCAGCTCGCACCAGTTCGCGGAGATGACCAAGGCGAACGAGAAAAATCAGATCGAGTTTATCGACAGCTACCTGAACAAAGGGCTGAAGCTGGATTACTGGTGGATGGACGCCGGCTGGTACGTCGGGGCGGCGGAGAAAGGCTGGCCGTGGACGGGCACCTGGGAAGTGGACCGCAGCCCGAACCGGTTCCCCAACGGCCTGCGGGCCATCAGCGACCATGCCCACAGCAAGGGCGTCAAGATCATCGTCTGGTTTGAGCCGGAGCGGGTGGCCGGCGGGACCTGGCTGACGACGGAACATCCCGAATGGGTGATCGGCGGAGCCGGCGGGGGCCTGCTGAACCTGGGCCACCCCGAAGCCCTGAAATGGGCCATCGCTCATTTTGGTAAACTGATCGCCGATGAAGGCATTGACCTCTATCGTCAAGATTACAACATCGATCCGCTGGGTCACTGGCGATCCAATGATACGGAAGACCGCCAGGGGATCACTGAAAACAAATATGTCATGGGATACCTGGCTTACTGGGACGGCCTGCTGGCCCAGCATCCGGATATGCTGATCGATTCCTGCGCCTCCGGCGGGCACCGGCTGGACCTGGAGACCATGCGGCGGGCGGTCACTCTGCTGCGGAGCGACTATCTGACCGAGCCGGTCGGCCAGCAGGGACACACCTACGGCCTGTCGTTCTGGCTGCCGTTTCATGGGACGGTTTATAATCCCCCGAACGCCGGCGGCTGGGGCTGGGGCGCCAACCAGGGCGAAAAATCCTACAGCCCCTATGTGCGGCGGAGCAATATGTGTCCCAGCGGCAACGCCGTCTTTGATTTCCGTGTAGAGGTCAACGACGCCCTGATCCAGAAGCTGTATAAGGAATGGCTGGAGGTCGGCAAGTATTATTTCGGCGACTACTATCCGCTGACCCCCTACAATCTCGCGCCGGACGAATGGCTGGGCTGGCAGTTCCATGAACCCTCCAAGGGTGAAGGATTCGTCCAGGCCTTCCGCCGCGACGATTGTATCTACAAATCGGCGGAGCTGAGGCTGCGCGGGCTGGACCCCCAGACAACCTATCAGTTGAAAAACTACGATGAAAAGGAACTGATCCGGGCAACCGGTGCGGAGCTGATGGACCGCGGGATCCTGGTGGACATTCCAGAACGGCCGGGTGCCGCTACCATCCGGTATCAAAAGGCGAATCGCGCAGGCTGACGGGTATATTTTATTCCCCGCCATCCTGGAATAAAAGTAATCTTGCTATGTTCTTGTAAATAAAAGAGTTAGCATTCGTAATCGGGAAATGGGCGGATTTTCCGGTTACGAAATGCTATACTTTATTTTTCGGTTTGAACGTACCTGTAACCTTCTGCGGTATTTTACGTATAAACCAGTAGAAAATAGAAGCTGCAGCAGGTATGTGAATGAACGAACCGATAAATCTAAGTATGGAGAGCATAGCATGAAAAAGCAGTTGTTGTTATTAGGTGTGTTTTTTGCGGCGGCGGCGGTATGCCAGGCAGAGCAAATCGCTATTGAGCGGATCCCCGCCAGCGCCAAGTGGGCGGCCCATTTTGATGTGGAGAAGTTTAAAAGTTCAGCCTTGAACCGGCTGATGATGGAAGAAATGGCCAAGCCGGAGGTGTCGGAGCGGATCATCAGTCAGATTGAGCTGGCCGGTCAGGCTTTTGGCTTCAATCCGTTCCAGGTGGCCCAGGATTTACGCAGCCAGGGAGTGGCGGGCACGGTGGAAGAGGGAGCGGCCCGGGCGGAATATTATCTGGGATTTAATCCGCTGCGGGATGTTACCGGGATTACGATGTATGGATCGGAATTCAAGCCGAAAGAAGGGGTGATCCTCCTGTCGGGGACCTTTAAGACGCAGAATCTGGTGAATCTGCTGAATACGGACGCCTCGCATGTGGAACATCCGTATCAAAGCGGGGTAATTCATGAATGGACGAGTCCTTATCGGAACCGCAAGGCCTTTGCGGCTTTTTACAGCGATGGTTTAATCGTGCTGGGCAGCAGCGAGGCCTATGTGCAGGAGTCGCTGGATGTATTGGATGGCAGCAGCGCGAATATTGCGGCGGGTCTGGCACTGCAGACGCTGCCGGCTGTCCCGGCCGGGGCCATTTTTGTGGCGGCCGCGGTGGAATTCAGCCAGCTTCCGGAGATTCAGCCGAAATCGGCGATGCTCAGCCAGATGGATGAAATCAGCGTGGTTATGGGAGAATCCGGGCCGAATGTGTATCTTGATCTGGGGATGGCCGCTCAAAGTGTGGAGGTGGCGGAGCAGAGCCAGCAGTTTATCTATGGGATGCTGGCGTTTGCGGAGATGAACCGGCAGAATATGCCGCTGGCGGCGGATTTGGCCCAGGCGGTGCTGGTGGATAAAAATGACCGGATTTTGAAGATCAGCCTGGAAGGAACTACCGATGATATTTATTCCCTGCTCAAAAAGATGCGGGAACACAAGAAAGAGATGGCCGATCAGGCGGATCAGGTTCAGGCCCAGGCAAAATAAACCCGAAACCGGTGCCTGGGTGCGGCAGAGAGAACAGTAAAGAACGGCCGGTCCGGTGCGAAGTTTAGAGAAGAATAATGTAAAGATGTTGTCAAGCATCCATCGAGACACGCTTCATAATTTGAGCGCGGAGGAGTTAGTCTTTCGAGCGAAAGGCGGCTCCTCCGTATGTTTCGAGGAATTGGTGGAGCGGTTCGGCGGGCGGCTGCACCATTTTCTGATGCGGAAGACCGGCAATGCCGAGGATGCCGAGGATCTGGTGCAGGAGACCTTTGTGAAGGCGTATCAGAATCTGCACCGCTATGAGCCGCGGTATCAGTTTTCGACGTGGCTGTTCACGATTGGCGGCCGGCTGGCTATCAGCCATTATCGCAAGGCGAAAAAGAACCCGGTCTTGCGGATGGTATCCGAGGCAGTGGCGGTGGAGGCCGGCCCGGAAGCCCTGGCCAGCCGTCGGGAAGAGAGTGAAAATCTCTGGCAGCAGGCGCGGCATCTGCCCGCGGATCAATATGATGCCCTGTGGCTGCGGTATGCGGAAGAGTTGCCGGTGAAAGAGATTGCGATGGTCATGAACAAAAGCCGGGTGAATGTGAAAGTGCTGCTGTACCGGGCACGGATGAATATGATGAAAATACTGGAAAGCAGGTGAATAAAATGTTTTGCTGGCTGAATCGGATGATGATTTCCCATACGCTGGACGGCGGGCGAAAGCTGCCGGAAGGCCGGATGAGGCATATCCGCCGGTGCGACGGGTGCCGGCGATTCTATGAGACTTCGCTGCGGCTGGCGGAGCGGCTGAAGGAGCAGGCCCCGGGTGATGCAGGCGTTCGTCCGTATGTCGATCTGAAGGGCGGGCTGCCGCCGCAGGGCCAAAAGACGCGACGCTACGCCGGGTGGTCCTGGCGGGCCGCCGCCGCGGTGTTTGTTGTTCTGGGAGGTGGGATTTGGTACTGGCAGGGCACCGGACCTGCGCCGCGGCCGACCGGCAACCGCGAATTGCAGTCCTTGGCCGATACCCTGTATGAACACGGTTTTGCGGCGGATGTTTTTGCCAGCCGGACGGACGATTCTCTGCAGCGGCTGGTATCCCATCCCTATCAACGGGAATTGTCCTGTATTACGGAAGATGCCAACCGGGCGCTGGATTTTCTGGTGGCCAGCCTGGTTCCGTCCCCCGCGGCAGGGGCGGCTGAAAAAGCCGGGACCTGACGGGGATTTTGGTCTCGATCAAAATAGAATACCCCGACCGAGAGCCACCATGAATTCCTCGATCGGGGTAAATTGCTAGGCAATTTTATAGGTAGTTAGAGCTTAGGCGGTTTTTCTTTTCCGCCAGAGTGCCAGAGAGCCAAGGGTCAGAAAAGCGACCGTGGCCGGTTCGGGGATGGTCGGATATTCTTTGAGCCAGAACACCCCGCCCGCCTCCAGATCGGTAACGATCTGAACATAGCTGGTATTCAGGCCCGGCTGGAAGAAGCTGCCGGCGGGAACCACACCGTCTTCAAAATCAATTTTAGTCGGCATACTATTCAGGCCGTTAAACAGGGAAAAAGTGACCGACTGGAACGGGTTGCCGGGGACGCCAGCCGTGAAAATATGGCTGGGGTCGAATCCGACGGTGGGAACACTCTGATTATCCCTGAGATTGGAGGCCACCGCGATGTGGAAGTCATACCAGTCCACCACGGAGCTATTGGTAATATGTTCATTGACAATGACGATATTACTGGGGGAATTCTCGCTGAGCTTCTCGAACCGCAGGAAAAGCGGCTGTCCCAAATCAAAGTCGTCGAAATCGGGGGAGTTGAATTCCTTGACGATTTCGATGACAACGGTTTGCCCGTTGTTGAAGACGCCGTCTTCAAAGATTCCGACATTGACATCGGCGTCGCCCATCGTGTTGTCGATGGTGACATTCCAGCCGGAGATGATGACGGCGGAAGACACTTGCGGGATGAGACCCAGCAAACCAGCGATCAGCAGTGCGAAAAGTTTTGTTCTCATTTTTTTTCTCCCTGAATTTGGTTGTTTCTCTTGTTATTTATAACCAACACATTATATGGTTTTACGTTTTTTCAACTTGGTCATGCGGCGTGCTACCAGAGTGCCGACCAGCATCAGCAGGGGGGTGGCCGGTTCGGGGATTTCACCGCTTTCCAGAATGGTCGGCAGGGCCGGTGCGGGCAAGCCGGGCAGGTCGGGGGCGAAAATGACTTCGGCGCCGGTGCCGTATCCCCGGCTTTGAATCTGGCTGGTTATCCGTGTGGTAATATCGAACTCCTCGCCAATCTTTACTTTGGTCTTATACGGGATTAAAACTTCATCAAAGTCGATTCGGTAAATATCATCGGATTCCTGGTTGATGGTAAAAAGACTCTTTTTGATTTTTCCGGTGGTTTTGATTTTTACTTTGCCATTTTCCAGTCCGATAAGTTTTACGGAGCCTTTGCTAAGTTTTTTGGCGATGGTTTCCCCGTTTTTTACGGTATCGCGGGTAACGAGCAGATCAAAAGAGGCCAGCAGGCCTTCGTAGCCGTCGAGATTATCACTGCATTTGACCAGCAGAAGCGAGCCGTCCAGAATGACGTTGCTTTTGATGGTGACTTTTTTTCCGGCTTTGATTCCCGCGTCCTCTTCGGTGACCATGAGCGTGCGGGTGTTGCCCGTCAGGTTGGCGGCCTGATAGACGGTTTGGGTGTCCGGAAGGCTATAGGCATAGACATGCTGGTATAGCTGCGGATTGTCCGTTTGGGGATTTCCGGAGGAAGAGCCGCTGTGGGCAAGGGATTTATATTGGGGATAGGAATCCTGCTGCCAGTCATAGACCAATCCGCCGGGCAGATAGCCGGTGGTGGAAGACAACGATTGCGGGACCAGGGTATTGTTGCGATAAATGTCAAATTGATTGTCAATCGGGACCAGGGCGGCGTTTGCCGCCGAGACCGTCAGCAACACGCTGAACCCTGCTACAAACATACTTTGGAACCAGCGATACGATCGGGTGTCTCGCCTCAATGGCACACTTCCCATACTCTCTCCCTTCGTTCTGTTAATGCCAAACACGGCAATTGCAGGAACTAAAAAAACAATATACTCATCTAACAGACGGGAAGACTTGTGATGGCCAGCATTGATTCGATAAACGGTTTCTGTACCTTCACTCTGTACCCAGAACGCTTATCAAAATCTCAGTGACCTGCATGGGAAGAATTCTCTCTCTCCCTCCCAGGCCTGGTCTTCCATTATAAAATCATTTCGAAATCTGCCTGGTATGACCCTTTCCTTATTTAATTTTCATTTCCTTATATTACTTACCTGCCTATATAAAATCAATAAAAATGTCTATAAAATGGTAAAAAATGCCTCTGCCATTTTTACGATCGTATATTCGCTTGGGTAAATAAGCTCTCTCTCATTTACAAATAACAAAAATATGTTATACGAAAAACATATTTCATAGTAATTTATTCGAATTAGTTCTTAAGCTAAAACGACTCTAAAAGAAGGTGCAAACAATATGCCAGGGAATTTGGGCTGGCCGTTTCATTCTGGTTTTTATTTATAAAGTATTGAAAAACAATTTGTTACGGAAAAAGTAAATATTGTTTTTTGGGGGAGGGGAAACCAGGTGGCTGCCGGAAATGTGAAAAAAAACAACAATTAAACTGTAATGATTCGATTTAAGTAGTATAATAGCAAAAGGTTATATACGTATTGGAAATGTTTATAAAAAACAACCAAGAAGATTTTGATTAACGGCTAGCGGACAAGGTATTATTTTTCGTATGAAAATGACTATTGGCCAGCAATTACGAGCCTGCGGCAGGAAGAAAGTGCCGGATCACATCGCCTGGAAAGGGGTAGTTTATACCCGGGTTTGTGTGTTTAAGCATGATTTTTTTGCGGCTACGTCTTTGTATAGACGGGAAAAGGCGGGAGAAGAGACTGGGGAAAAGGATCAAATTGTATTGAAGCTGGGGCGGTGTGCGGATTTTCTGGGGGTGCCTTTGACCTGGCTGGGGGAGATGCTGGCCCGGCACGAAAGCGGGATTTTGTCGTATATTGGTGGGGAGCAGGCGGTGCCGCAGCTTTTGGGAAGATATGGCCGGACGGGACTGATTTATCGTTATATCGAGGGGCAATCGCTGGCGGAGAATCCGCCTCTGCCGGAGGATTTTTTCGAGGAATTGTCGAAACTGCTGGCTCGAATACATCGATATCGGGTTGCCTATGTGGATATGAACAAGAAAGGGAATATCCTGCTGGGGGCGGACGGTAAACCCAAAATGATCGATTTTCAGATTTCCTGCCGGATTCCCCGGCGGATTCTGGGATCGGCGGAATGGGCCGATGGCATACTGGACATCCTGCAAAAGGAGGATTTTTATCACCTTTCCAAGCACCGGTGTCGTTTTTGCGGGGATAAGCAGCAGCGGCGTCGTTTGCGTCAGTCGCGGCAGGCAAGCCCCTGGATTCTCTGGCATCGCCGTCTGACACGTCCCTTGACGGCGTTGCGGCGGACCGTACTGGGGTATTTGTTCCGGACGGGCCGCCTGATGCAGGATGACATATCCCAGAGGAATTCCGAAACGGATCCCCGCCGGTGGGATCGCTAAAGCGTTCGGTTCCGATAACTGGAAAGGTTTTTGGCAAAGGATCGGCAATTCCAGCAAGCCAGGGCTGGAATTAACCGATACTGGATAAGGAGTCGGGTTAAAACCGGTGAATGAATAGTATGGACGAAACAACAGAATGTGAGCGAACC
>JAKQBU010000088.1 GCA_029573975.1 Planctomycetota bacterium | reverse complement strand
GAAAACTCCATAATCGCCTTCTGAATCTTCGCCTCGCTTTCCGAATCGATCTGGCTCATCGCCTCATCGAATATCAGAATCGCCGGATCACGCAATATGGCCCGCGCGATCGCCAGCCGCTGCAACTGGCCGCCCGACAGGGTCGATCCCTGTTCCCCCACCACCGTATCGTACTGGCGTGCCAACTGCTCGATAAATTCATGGGCGTAGGCCCGCCGGGCCGCGGCGACTATCTCCTCCCGGCTTGCCTCCGGACGGCCGTACCCGATATTGTACGCAATCGTATCATGAAAGATAATGGTGTTCTGCGTCACGATCCCGATTTGCTCCCGCAGACTCGACAGCGTCGCCCGGGCGATATCCTGGCCGTCGATCAGGATAGCTCCTTCCTGGGGACTATAAAACTTCGGAATCAGGCTCAGCAGGGTCGTTTTTCCCGACCCGTTGGGACCGACCACCGCAACCGTTTCCCCGGCGTTCACAACGGCCTGAATATTTTGCAAAGCCGGGACTTTGCTGTTGGGATAGATAAAAGTCAAATTCCGAAATTCTACGTTCCGTGATAACCGGCCCAGTTCCTCCGCATCGGGCGGATCTGTTTCCGCCGGGGTGTCAATCAATTCAAAAATCCGTTCCGCCGCCGCATTGGCAATCGATAGCCGGGGCCACAAATCCCCCAGCTTGCGGCCCGATTCCGCAATCGTCGCCAGCAAGGCGACTAGGGCGAAAAATTCGCTGGTTTCCATGTGGCCGCCGGTCATAACCCGGGCCGCAAAAATCATCCCGACCGAGGCAGCCGTCATCCCCAGGGCTTCCAGCATCGGACCGCTGGCAGCATCAATTTTCGCCACCCGAAACTGCTGCTTCAGCAGTCTCGCGTTGATCTGGCCAAAATGCTGCTCCTCATGATTCTCACAATGGTACCCCTTTACCACCCGGATCCCCAGCAGCCGGTCCTGCAAATTCGCCAGCATGAACGACCAGCTGGACAACGTCCGCTTGGTAGCCTTTCGCATTTTTTTCCCCAGCATACCGATGATTACGGCCGCAGGAAGAACGCCTACCAGCACCAACAGCGTCATCTTGGCATTGATCGCAAAAGCGGCAATCACTAAAAACAAAATGGCGATCGGTTCCCGGACCATCTTGCCCAGCACCGTATTGATTCCGCTGTTGATCCGGTTGGAGTCCTGCACAAACCGGCTCATGGTATCGCTGATTCCCCGCGTTCCAAAATAACTCATCGGCAGCCGGATGGCATTGCGATAGGCATCCCGCCGCAGCCACATAATCGTCCGAAATCCGATCCGATTGGCCAGATATTCCTGTCCGAAACGCATAACGCAGCGGATGAGCGTCGCCGCCAGCAGGATCACAATGATCAGAATGATTGATTTTCGCTTAAATTCGGCTCCCTGCTCCTGCGGTATAAAACGTAACAGCTTTTGCGCCAGCCCGGTATAAAGCGGCGGTTCCTCCAGCCTCAATTCGATGGTTTCCGCCGTTCCGTCACTGCGCTCCACAGCCAAAGCCACCGCTTCGCCGCCGGGCATTTCGACCAGCTTCCGCAAGATCTGATCCCGGTCGGAAATCGAATGCGAACCAGCCGTTACCGATTGGATTTCATCCCGTTCCCGCAACCCCGCCTCATACGCCGCCGACTTCAGTTTTACGCTTTTAATTTCCAGCTTCTCCGCGTGAGAAACTTGCAGCTCGGTCAATTTGCCAAAATCATCGGGTACGGATAACGGTTCAAAATTTATCCCGCTGCGATGCCTGACGATTCCCCGATTCACCCACCCGTGCAGCCCCTCCTCATTGATCAGCACCTTCATCAGCGGCAGCATCGCCACAAAACTGAGGGAAAACAGCATCGCCCCCATCAAAGCACAGAAAATGGAAAGCGCCACTGCCTTATATTGGGGCTTTACATACCCCAACACCCTTCGAAAACTATCCATATTTTAACTCTCTATTTCTCGGACAATTACACAAAATGATTACTCTTATCAGAATATTCCGCCGCCGTCAAGAACTGTTTCCCCCCCCTTCTTCCTTTGACCCTGGAAGCCATTATATATTCAGCCAACCAAATGGGGCAATACCCTCGTTAATCAGACCTTCTTTGCCCACCGGCCCCTCACCCAAACCTGCCGGCAGGCCGGCGGCGTTTCAATTGCCGTCCTGCTTACTTAGGCTGGCCTCCAGTTCCTGCGCCTGGGCCTGGGCCTGGGCCGCCTGAGCCTGGCAGTATTGGCTCAGCCGATCCACGACCGTCTCCGCTTCCTGGATTCCGCGCAGCAATGCCAGCCGTTCTACCCCATTTTCATACCGCTGGCGGTTCATTTGCCAGAGAGTAAGCAATTCCGTCTCGGAAGTCTTCTGAAAGGTGCCGGCATATTCCTTGGTCTTACGGGACGCTGCCTGCGATGCATTCCGGAACGCCTGGCCGGCTTTCTGATAGATATCCGCGGTCTCCAGCAGCAGACTCCCGTATATCTTTTCCTGTTCTTCCAGACGCGTTAATCCTTCCTGCAAATGGCTCACCTGCTCTTTGCGCTTCTCTATGGATTGATTGATGCCGCCCTGCGTAGCTTCTAACAGGGTTTTATCGGATAAGGCTTGAATATCCGCTTCTACCCGGGCAATGGATTCCTGCAATTGTTTCTGGCGCATCCCCAGCCAATCCAGATGAAAAGTAACCGCTTCCATTTCCGTCCGGGCGATCTCCGCCTGGGCTTCGTAATAAATTTCTCCCTCCGCCACTTTATTCCCAAATTCATCAAAACCGCTTCGCAGACTGTTCGCCTGCTGTTCCAGCTCATATTTCGACGCCCCTTTTGCCTGATCCGCCTGTTCTTTCAGTGATAAATATTCCTGGTGCAATTCCCTGGCCTGCTGAAGATTGGTGTCAATCCGTTTCTGAATTTCCTCCTTCTGGGCGGTTCGTTCCGCCAGACTCTTTTCCACTACCGCCAGCAAACTTCGCAGCGAGGTGGCGGCGGCAAAGGCATCCGTCCCATCTCCGCCTGTCAGCCTTGCCTCCAGCACCTTTACCTCATTGGCGGGAAAATAACTGGCATAGACATTCTGGATCGTATCCTGCGCGGCAATCTCCAATGCCGACTGGCTCAACTGGCCATGCAGCCGCTGAAGATGATCTGCCTGCTGATGCAGTTGCTCTTTGCCTTCCCGGGCCTGTAGCATATAAATCGTACCCAGCATGCATTCCGGTCCAACCTGCGTCTCCCGATTCTCGCTGCTCCGGGCCGCGTTCAATGCCTGCTGAAGGAGCTGGACCGCCTGGCCGAGTTTTTCCTGTCGCTGGGCGCCCGTTTGTTCCTGCGACTTCTGACGGCGGGCTGATTCCTGTTCATACAGATCGAGCAGCCGGCTGCTGAGTTCCGTCGAATCGGCCTGGCCTTCCGGCTGCCCCTGCTGCTGGATCACCTCTTCCAGCGCCTGTGCAAATGTCTGGGTATCCGACTCTTTTTCCAGCCGGGATAATACTTCATTTTTCAACTGTCCGCCGGGGGTACGGCCGGCTCGCTCAATTTCTTCCGGGGTCAGCAGGTTTACCTTCTGACTGGCCCGAATCAGACGGCCCGATTGGTTCACCGCGGCGGCCGATTCTTTACTGGCGGCATCACTGGAGGATTCCTTGCAGCCCGAAACCAGCGTCATCCCGCATACCGACACACTTACCACCAGTAAATTCACCAGTCCCTTTGGTTTATTCATAACGTATAGCACCTTTCTGCTTTACGGCAGGCTTCCAGTACCCCGCCAAAGCGTACATACTATACAGAGATATATACTTTTTTGTCAACGAACTTTACCAGTAAAATTGATGGAATCGACAAAAGTCAATAGGAACACCCAAAAACTCACTCCGGCTCCCCTATAACAAGGGGGCCAATAGTTTTTGACACCAGCGTCAATTATTATATTTCCCTCCTTATCCACCACTTTTATCTTACATTTTGCTTTTTTATATTTTCCACTGCCCTCCCATATATAGACCGATGTCCGCAACTGCGCAAGGTTTTTCCCATTTTTTTTGCCCAAAAACGTCGTAAACCCTTGTCAAACCTCAGCAAAAAAAATTTTACCTTGCGCAATTTTGGCCATTCACCCTGGCCGTTTCCGCGCAATCTACCCTTCCGATAATCATCCAACCACGGCTCTGGCTCCCCCATAACAAGGGTTCGAAGAGCATTGCGGCTGGCGTCATATTTGGTTCACCCAATAAACAAAAAAATGTTCTGGTTCACCTTAAAAAATACTTGCTTATTTTGCCGGGATTTGCAGAATATAAAGTCTTTACTATGGAATGAGTTATGGCCGAATGACATGGGTTGTTACGGCAAGTTACGTATTCACAAGGAAATAGGTATATTATGTTAGAAGCACTTTTAACTCCTAAAAATGTTGCAATCATCGGAGCCTCCCGTACTCCCGGTAAGGTCGGCTATGAAATTGTCAAGAATATGGTCAAGGCCGGCTTTGAAGGAGATATCGTTCCCATCAATCCGACCGCCGATGAAATCCTGGGTGTCAAATGCTACAAAGACCTCAAGGATTATGGTAAAAAAATCGACTTGAGCGTCATCAGTGTGCCGCTGGCCTCTGTGACGGCAGCCATTGAAAGCTCCATTCAGGCCGGTGCCCAGGTCATTACGGTGATTTCCGCCGGCTTCAAGGAGGTGAACGCCGAGGGTGCTAAGCTGGAAAAGGAAATTGCCCAGCTCTGTGCCTCCCACAATGTCCGGCTATTAGGACCGAATTGTCTGGGCAGCTTGAATACCCACCATAAGGTAAATGCTTCCTTTGCCCCTCGTCTGCCCAAACCGGGAAATATCGCTATTTTGTCCCAGTCGGGGGCCTTAGCCACCGCGATTCTGGACTGGATGGCCGCCAGCCAACTCGGCATGTCCCACCTGGTCAGCATCGGCAATAAAGCGGACCTCTGCGAAAACGATTTCATCTCCGCCTTTGTCGAAGACAAAAACACCAAAGTAATCGTCGGCTATCTGGAAAGCATCAATTCCGGGGATGAGTTCATCAAAGTCTCCGAGGCGGCCTCCATGGTCAAACCGGTGGTCATCTTCAAATCCGGTACTACCAAGGCCGGTACTAAGGCCGCTTCCTCCCATACCGGCAGTTTGGCCGGGGCCGATATCGCCTATGGCGCGGCCTTCCGTCGGGCCGGTATCGTTCGTGCCGAAAGCTTTGAAGCCATCTTCGACTATGCCACCGCTTTTGCCATGCAGCCCCTGCCCAAGGGCGGCCGGGTCGCCATTATCACCAACGCCGGCGGACCGGGCATCATGGCTGCCGATGCGGTGGAAAATGCCGGTTTGCAGGTTACGGCTCTCGATAGCACGATTGCCGGTGAATTGAAGAAAAAACTTCCCACCGCCGCCAGTGTCGGCAATCCCATTGACGTCCTCGGGGATGCGGATCCGGACCGCTACGGCCTGGCGCTCGATGCCGCCCAGAACGATCCGAATGTGGATGCCATTATCGTGATCCTTACCCCGCAGGCGATGACCAAACCCGCCGAAACCGCCGATATCATTGCGGCACGTATGCGGGGTGAAAAACCCATTCTGGCCTCCTTTATGGGAGGCGAGGATGTCCATCCTGGAAAGGTGAAGCTGATTGCCTCCAACATCCCATACTATCCCTCACCGGAACGGGCGGTCGCTTCCTTGAAAGCCATGTGCAGCTATGTGGCCTGGCGCAACCGGCCCCCGCGCATTGTCACTCGCTACCCCGTGAACCGCCGGCGCGTCGAGCGGATTATTTCCCGCCATATCCGTTCCAATGTCTTCCAGATCGGCGAAGTCAAAGCCAAGGAAATCCTCCGGGCCTACAATTTCAATGTTCCCGACGGCCAACTGGCCACGACCAGCGAGGAGGCCGTGGAGATCGCCTCCCGGATCGGGTATCCCGTTGCCATGAAAATCGTTTCCCCCGAAATCCTGCACAAATCGGATATGGGCGGCGTCAAACTCAACATGACCAGCCCCGACCTCGTCCGGGATGCGTATGACCTGATGATGCTGCGGATTCGGCAAAAAGCCCCGAATGCCCGGCTGGAAGGTGTCTATGTCGAAAAAATGTGCCCCCGTGCCCGCGAGGTCATTATCGGTATGACCCGGGACCCTCAGTTCGGCCCGATGCTGATGTTCGGTCTGGGCGGCATATTCGTCGAAGTCATGAAGGATGTCACCTTCCATCTGGCGCCCATTACCTCGGAGGAGGCCATGCAAATGCTGGTGCGCACCCGTTCCTATGCCCTGCTGAAAGGGGTACGGGGACAGGCCGGTGTCAATATCGACGGCATTGCCGGCGGCTTGCAGCGAATGAGTCAATTAGTAACCGATTTCCCGCAAATCGTCGAAATGGATATCAATCCCTTCATCGTAGGCGAAACAGGAACCGAACCAATCGCGGCAGATGCCCGCATAACCCTTTCTGGAGTGAATCAGAAATTATGAGCGAGAATAAACAAATAAGTTACGATCCCAATTGGCAGGAAAAATATAAACGGATGATCGCCACCCCGGAGGAGGCCATCAAAAAGCTGAAACCCGGAAACCGCGTTTTTATCGGCACCGGCTGCGCCCAGCCTCTCGAACTGGTCCAGGCCCTGGCCAATCGCCATGCCGAACTGCCCGATACCGAAATCGTGCACCTGCTGACTTTCGGCAAGGCTCCCTATGCGGCCAAGGAATTATCTGACTATTTCCGTGTCAATAGTTTCTTCATCTCGGAAAATGTCCGCGATATCATTCAGGAAGGCTTGGGGGATTACACTCCCATCTTTCTCTCCGATATCCCCCGCTTGTTCAGCTCCGGCCAGCATCCCCTCGACGTGGCCTTGATTCAGGTAACTCCGCCGGATGAACGCGGCATGTGCAGCCTGGGCATCTCCGTCGATATCGTCAAAAGCGCCGCTGAAAATGCCGCTCTCGTGATCGCCCAGGTCAACCCGCAGATGCCCCGCACCCTCGGCGACAGCTTGATTCAGGCCCACGACCTGGATATTTTGGTCCCCGTGGATACCCCGTTGATCGAGATCCTTCCCCCGGAAGTAACCGATGTCACCCGTAAAATCGGCGCCAATATCGCCGGCCTGGTCGAAGACGGCTCCACCATCGAACTGGGAATCGGACGGATCCCCCAGGCCGTTTTGGAATTCCTCTGGGAAAAGAAAAACCTGGGGATTCATACCGAAATGTTCACCGATGCCATCATGGACATGATTGAATCCGGCGTCATCACCGGAAAAAATAAATCCGTGGATCGCGGTAAAATCGTCGCCAGCTTCTGCCTCGGCACCAAAAAGCTCTACGATTATATTGATAACAATCCTCTCTTTTCCTTCCATCCCACGGAGTATGTCAACGATTCGTATGTGATTAGCCAGCAGCAGAAAATGGTCGCGATTAACGTAGCCCTCGAAGTGGACCTTACCGGCCAGATTTGTGCCGACTCGCTGGGAACCCGTTTCTATTCCGGCATCGGCGGGCAGGTGGACTTCAACCGCGGGGCGGCCCGTTCCCACGGCGGCAAAGCCATCATCGCTCTGCCCTCTACCGCCAAAAACGGCACGGTTTCCCGTATCACCACCAGCCTGAGCGAGGGCGCCGGTGTGGTCACCACCCGCGGCGATGTCCATTACGTCGTCACCGAATACGGCGTCGCCTATCTCCACGGCAAGAGCGTCCAGGAACGCGCCCTGGCCCTGATCAGCATCGCCCATCCCGATTTCCGCCAGAAACTGCTCGAAGAGGCCATCGAAGCCAAATATGTCCGCCGCGAACTGGCCGATGTCGAGGGCAAGATCCGCGTCGGCCCGGAAGAACTCAAAACCACCATGCTTCTCGACGACGGCACTCAGATTAACTTCCGGCCCATCCATCCGACCGATGAACCGCGCATCAAGGACCTCTTCTACAACCTCTCCCAGCAGACCATTTACTACCGTTTTATGAAAGAAATAAAACGGATCCCCCAAAAACAAATTCAGGACTTCGTTTATATCGATCACCGCAACGAAGTGGCCATCGCCGGCACTCTGCCCGAGGCCTACGGCGAAGACATCATCGCCATCGGCAGATACTACCTCAACCCCAAGACCAACAAAGCCGAAGTGGCCTTCATCGTGCAGGATCAGTGGCAAAACCGCGGCATCGGCACCTTCCTGCTCAGGTACCTGATAACCATCGCCCGCCGCAACGGCATCGACGGCTTCACCGCCGAAGTCCTCCGCGACAACAAAGCCATGCAGGTGGTCCTGAACAACTGCGACTGTAAGGTGAAAACCCACGTCCAGGAAGGCGTCATCAGTTACCAGCTTGACTTCAATTAAAACATCACCCCGGTGATTACAAACCCGATTTTTACCCCTGCCCCGGCCCAGCTCAGCCGGGGCTTTTTTTATGCTCGTCTTTCGCCCCATCCCGTCCCCGCCATTGCCTTGCCCCCCTGCCCGGTTGCCAAACCGGATTAGTACCATATCCCTGAGGATTGATTCCGTTCATCCTACAGCATAAAAACACCGCTTTGGATAACGTTTCACACGAAAATCTGATTTTGAGAAAGAAAAAAAAGCAATGTCCGGCGGCGGGCGGTGAGCCCGCAAAGCCAAGAGGGGGTTGGCTTTTTTTGGGCACCGGACATCTGGTCGGGTTATCAATACTATACAACATTCCTCAAAAAAGTAAAGGAAAACTTTGCGAAAAATGATTAAAAATGGAAAATTATAAATATTACTGGCTCACTTAGGAAAAAACAAATTCTCCACCGTCATTGTCGACACAAATACATAATTGCCCCAAAAAGCAATATCTTGCCCGCTTACGATTTGCTTAAAAACCCCACCGTCGATTCCATAATCCGGGCACGAAAGCCGCGATTACCGCTATCCGCCGTTTGCCGTTTCAGATCCTCCAGATTCGCCTGGCAAAAATGGCAGCCCAGCCGGTTCACATGAAAATCCACATAATCCCCCCACCGCTCCTCCAGCGTCCCCAGCAGAAACGCCCCGATCGTGCTGCGCTTGGGGCAGCTTAGCCGCAGCGACTCCCAGACTTCCGTAAGCATATTCTCAAAATCCGCATCCTGTACCTCCCCCGTGGCAACCCGAAACTCCACCTTCTCCCGAATCTGCTTCAGGCAGCGGTGTTTGATCACCGCGATATTTTTTTCGCTCATCGCCAGCACCTTCGCCACATCCTTATTCGGCAACTTGCAATACAGCAGCATCTCAATAATCTTCAAATCCCGGAAATCGAGCGATTCTTTCAGCCCGGACACCAGTTCCTGCAGGGCCTTAGCCAGGACCTCCTTCTGGATCGAATGCTGTTCGCTGCGGCGTGCGTACCAACTGGCGGTCGGTTCCGCCGACGCAAAATGCCCAAAGGCATCGCTTTCCGCATCCGACTGCCGGTCCACATGATACACATCTTGCAGCAGACAGATGCGCCGCGACTGCTGCCCCCGAAAACTGTCGGCAATCTTCCGCCGCAGAATGGTAAAAAGGAACGTCTCCAGGCTGGCCTGCCCGCGAAAATTCTGAAACGACTTCAGAAACCCCACAAACGTCTCCTGCACAATATCTTCCGCCTCCTCCCGCTGCCGTATTTTCATCTGCGTAAACGCCAGCAGCCGCCCCTGGTAGCGCTCCACCAGTTGCGACCAGGCATCCGACTGCCCTTTGCGGATCTGATCCAGCAAATATTGCTCGGCCTGACTCAGTTCACTCATTTTCTCTATGCACCGCCTTTTACAGGTAAAATTTCCACTTCCATAGTGTAACCGACGCCCGTCCCGCCATTCAATCTTTTTTCCAAAATCTCTCCCCCCCTCTCACTGCCTGTCGCAACCTCTTATTTATACTCATTTTACAGAAAATATTTTTTTTGAAATAAACTCCGCCCCGCCCCGACGACAACTGTGTTGGTACAGGATATGGAAACAAATGGTACTGTGTAAGGAGATTATCTCATGGGTACAAAATGGTTAAAGACAATAGTGATTGTGGCGGCAGCCGGCCTTTTAATCGGCGGCCTGGTCTTCGGCGGCGATCTGGTCAGCTACATCCGCAGTTCCGCCAAATCGGTTCAGACCGCCGTAAAAGGTTCCGTCCCGATTGACTTTGAGCTGTGCCGCGCCCGGGACCTGCTGGAGGAAATCATCCCCGAAATGCACGCCAATATCCAACTCATCGCCCAGGAAGAGGTCGAAGTGGCGGCCCTCAAAACCGATATCGCCCAAAGCGAAAAGGCCCTGGGTGACGAAAAAACCCGTGTCAGCAAGCTGCACGATTCCCTCAACCAGCAACTGGCCGGCTATACCATCGGCACACAGGACCTCCCGCGCGAACAATTGAAAAATGAACTGGCCCGGCGGTTTGAGCGGTTTAAAGAGGCCAACCTCGCCCTGGAGAGCAAAAAACGCCTCCTGGACAGCCGCGAAAAATCGCTGGCGGCCGCCAACCAACTGCTGGAAAAAACCCGCCATCAGAAAATGGTCCTGGAAGACAAGATCGAAAGCCTGGACAGCCAGTATCGCCTGGTAAAGGCCTCCGCCATCGGCTCCAATATCCATGTCGATAACAGCAAGCTCGCCCAGACCGAAAAACTCATCGCCCAGATCAAGAAACGACTCGATGTCGCCGAACGGGTTCTGGCTCATGAAAGCCGGTTCGTTCAACCTCTGGAAATGGAAACTGTCACAGAAACAGAACTGCTCAGCCAGATTGACGAATATTTTAATCCGTCCCTGGCAGAAAGCCAGCCGGAAAGTACCACCGCGGAAACCGGGAAAATCTGCCTGGTAGAAACCGTTCCGGCAGCGCAAAACTAATGCCGCCGCGGCGGCACGACCGGGCCTCGGCGTACGATTTATCCCCGCAGTTCCCTGTTTGCGTAATCGCGAACCGGATGATATAATGGCACTTTACTCTGGAGCTGAACCGTGCTTATTCTGCGAATCAAACAGGCGGAGTCTGCCCTGGCGGACGGGCTTCTCGACGAAGCGTACGAACTGGCACAAGCGGCTGATTTCCGGCAGCATCGCCGGGGTCAGCAGCTTGCCGGCCGGCTCGCCCAGGCCCTCACCCGGCGCGGCCGGGAACATCTCGACGCCCGCCGCCTCCAGCAGGCACTCAAGGACTGCAACCAGGCGGATAAACTCATCGGCAATACGCCGGAAGTCGCCGAACTGCGATCGCTGCTCTGTAACGCCCTCGAAGAGAAAATGCAGAACGGCCAGGGAAAAACCGTTCAGCTCGACCAGATACGCAAACACATCGAAAACAACTGGCTTTCCACCGCCGAAGAAATGCTCAGCGAAATACCCCCCTCCTCCGAGGTGAATCTGCTCGTGCAGCAGGTACAGGCCAAACGCCTGGAAGCGGACGCCATCCTGCAAAAAGGCCGGGATGCTTTGAACCGTGAAGATTTTCAAACGGCCGTCGAACTGCTGCTCAAGGCGGGAGCCGCCGGCAAACAAAATCAGAAACTGGCGGAATTGGCCAGGCAGGTCTGTACGCAAATGATTGAAAAAATTCGCCGCCATCTGGAACAGGGCCGCATCGACCTCGCCCAGCCGCTGCTGCGACAGGTAAAACCGCTGGGAGAGAACGACCTGGAGATTCAGCAGCTTGCCCGCGCCATCCAGCACTGCCGCCATGCCCTGGAATTCCTCACCCGCGGCCAGCCGCACCAGGCCGCCGGGATCCTGCGCAAGCTCAAAACGCTCCTGCCGGATGCCCGCTGGCTGGATGATGCCCTGCAGAATACTTGCCAGTCCGCCGACTCGCTGGATTCCCTGCTGAACGGCCCGCTGGGACTGGCTTTACCCGAGGATTCAAATTACTCTTCTGTCACAACCGCAAAAGATATGGACAAAAAATTCGATAGATTGCCTCTGTCGTCCCCATCGGATTTCTCGGTATCCCCTTCGCCGGCCGGCCGCTTTCTGCTGCAGATCGACGGCGTGGGAAGCTACCTGGTCGTATGCAAATCGCAGGTCACCGTCGGGCCGATTAGCTCCTCCCAGCCGCCCGATGTCGGCCTGATTGCCGAACCAAACCTCCGCAACATCCTCATCGAACGCACCGACGAGGATTATTTTCTCCATAGTGAATCCCCCATCTCCGTGAATGACAAAATGGTGACGGAAAAACTCCTGGCCGACTCCGACTCCATCGCCCTGTCCCCCCGCTGTCGCTTCAAGTTCCGCCTGCCCAATCCCGCCAGCACCACCGCCCTGCTGGCCCTCTCGGCCGGACATCTGCCCCGGGCCGATGTCCGCCAGATCCTTCTGCCGGACCGGGAAATCCTTATCGGACCGCAATCGAACTGTCATATTCCGACCGCCCTGCTGGCCGAGCCGGTCCTGCTGCACTGGCAGAACGGCCAATGGTTCTGCCGCACCAAAGAACCGGTCCTGGCCGGGGCCGCAGCCATACCTCGTCAACAGGGATTGCCCCTGGGTACTCCCCTCAAAACCGGACCGCTATCAATGGTAATAACGGAATTTCATTAATGGAGTTTTGCAAAATGGAGGTTAGGCATATATTATTTCCGAAAATCTCTTCAAAGATTTTCGAGAAATAATCTTATAAGTATGGAATAATATTTCGTTAGCGTTCAGAAAGAAAAAAAGAAGAATGACTTTTTTTCTTTCCAATGTATGCCTAACCTCCATTTTGCAAAACATTCGCTTAAAATAAGGAATGATGGTATAGTGGAAACCATGACGCAGCCATTTCAGTATCAGTATGGTGACAAACCCCTGGAAGGTTACACGATCCAGCGGGCCGCCGGTCGCGGCGGCTTCGGCGAGGTCTATTACGCCCTCAGCGACAGCGGCCGCGAGGTGGCCCTCAAGACCGTCCAGAACTACCAGAACATCGAGCTGCGCGGCATCAGCCAGTGCATGAACCTGAAAAATCCCCACCTGGTCACTATCTTCGACATCAAATACAATCACGAAGGCCGCCCCTTTGTGGTCATGGAATATGTCGCCGGGCCGTCCCTGCATGACCTGCTGACCGAAGCCCCCTCCGGCCTGGGCACGCAAAAAACCGCCTATTTCCTCCGCGAAATCGCCAAGGGCCTCTCCTACCTCCATGATTGCGGCATCGTCCACCGCGACCTCAAACCCGGCAATATCTTTTACGAAAACGGCTACGTCAAAATCGGCGACTACGGCCTGTCCAAGATGATGACCGCCAGCCGCCACAGCGGCCAGACCATCACCGTCGGCACCGTCCATTACATGGCCCCGGAAATCGGCGCCGGCTGCTATGACAAAAGCATCGACATCTACGCCCTGGGCATCCTGCTCTACGAAATGCTCACCGGCCAGGTCCCCTTCTTCGGCTCCACCCCCTCCGAAATCCTCATGAAGCACATGACCGCCGAGCCGGACCTCAAAGGCATCGAAGAGCCGTTCGCCCGAGTCATCCGCAGAGCTTTGGCCAAAGACCCGGCCCAGCGCTACCAGACGGTGCAGGAGATGGTCGAGGACATCTTCGGCGCGGAACATATCCGCGACAGCGTCTCCCACTTCTCCACCGAAAGCCTCTCCTTCATTGCCGATAAAGTCGCCCGCAAAGTCCAGCAGGAAACCAATCCGCAGGCCGCTGCCCCCCAAACCCCCGCTCCCCATTACCAGAAACAGGAATATATCTCCCGCCGTCTGAAATACGTCGGCGAAAAAATCGACCGCCTGGGCGATGAACTGGTCAACTCCGAACTGATCGGCCAGCCGCTCCGCGACTTCATCAACTCCCGCCAGCGCCTGACCCTTTCCATGCTGACGACCATTATGGTAGCCATCGGTACCGGCATCGTATCCGGCGGTAATATACAGGCTATCTTTCAAATATCTTTACTGAGCTTCCTGATGATCCTTGGCGCCGCCCGCGGGATTCTCTTCGCCAGCCGGCGCTGGATGAACAAACTCGAAAAAGAGTCCCGCTGGCTGCAAAATGTCTTCGCTGGCGGCTTCGCCGCCCTGATCTGCCTCGTCCTTTCACTAATCGGCTTCAAAATGGGGCTGCAAACGGAACGGGGCACCTGGCTGGCACTCACGATTGTTTTATGCCTGGCCAATTGGACCAAACTGACGGCCCACAACCGGGACCGGCGTATCTCTCTTTCCTCGGCCATCTGGATCGGCTTTCTGGGCGCCATTGCCGCTGAAATGTTTCATGGTACCGATTATCTGGTAATCGGCGTATTGGCCGGAATTTCTCTGGCGGTTCAGGCCGCCAGCCCCTTTACCAAAAAGCATAAAACCTCTCAGCTGTTTCAACCCGCCGGCCAAAATCACCAGCCCTACCCCAATCCCCAGCCAACCATCCACACACAAAACCAGACCGTCGCCCGGCCTATCCAATCTCAGCAGCCCCCCCGCTATAATCCCAACTTCCGCCAGGTCCCGGCCCCCATCCGGATAATCTGGCTGGCCGCGTTTATCCTCACCCTGGGCCTGGGACTGATCTTGCTCATATGGGCCGGCATGGAACATATGCGCCCGGAAGAATTCACTCTGGCGGTTGCTTTCGGAACCGGCAGCCTGCTCTTCTCGCTGCTGAGCCTGACCAAAGTATTCCGGAAGATTTTCATCAGTTGGTATCGCTATCTGATTAAGCCGCTGATTTTATTTGTCTGCATCCAGACCCTTTTAATCGCTTCCATCTGGATCGGCAATGTCAATCCCCAAGGCGACGACTTCGTGATTGCCCTGTTTTTCACCGTTTTTCCCAGCATCCTGTTTCTGGTCGTTGGTCTCATCCCCTGTCGTATCTTTGAGCGGTCCCCCATCAACAGTCCCGTCTCCCCCACCATCCGGGCCACCCATCTGGTCTCCCCCTACAAACGTCTCTGGGCCTTGCTCCTGGCCTGCGGTATCTTCCTGGGACCGGCCGGCCTGCACCGCTTTTACGTCGGTAAGATCGGCACCGGCATTCTCTGGCTCTGCACCTTTGGACTATTCGGCATTGGCCAGTTGATTGATTTCATCCTCATCCTCACCGGCAGCTTCCGCGACTGCTACGGCTTCCCGCTGGTCATGTGGGAAAACGAAGAGGAACTGAAAAACAAAAAATACCCCCCC
>JAKQBU010000077.1 GCA_029573975.1 Planctomycetota bacterium | reverse complement strand
CGTTAAATCTTACCAAAATCCTTACCCATCTTACTAAAAATCTTACCCAACCGTTACAATCGTTATAATCGCTACTTTATTATCAGACTATCAAATCCAACGTAAAATAAGCACTTACATCCATTTCCCGTTCCCAAAACTAACGACTTACAGCCGTTTCCCCAAAATTCAAAATAAGGACTTACATCCGTTTTTTGAAAACAAAAAATAAGCACTTATGGAAATATGGAGCGACCGGCAGGAGCGTCATATTTCCATTCGCTTCGCGGTGAGCGGATTGCAATTCATCCCCAGTCTCTTACAACGATGCCGGGGCGATATCGAGGTGCCGGGCGAAATGAACATCATCCGTTTCCGGGTAATCGGCGCGGTAATGAACACCGCGGCTTTCCTGCCGCTGGAGGGCGCTGGCAGCCATCCACCGGCAGGCGGTGAGCATATTCTGGCACTGCCAGCCGTCCGGGGTATCGAAGACTTTATCCATCACATAGCGGCGCCAGAAATCGATGATTTCGATGGTTTCCGCCAGGCGGTCGCCCTGCCGCTCGATGCCGACATTGCGCCACATCACCGCCCGCAGCGAATTGGTTACATCCACCACGTCCAGCCGCGTCCGCTGGGATACGGGGACATCGGAAATCAGGTGGCTGTGTTCCATTTTGCCGCCCGTGCGGGCGATTTCCTGTGCTGCGTTTTCCCCGCAGATCTGGCCGAACACCAGCCCTTCCAGCAGAGAATTGCTGGCCAGCCGGTTGCTGCCGTGCAGACCGGTGGCAGAGGCTTCCCCGCAGCAATACAGGCTGGCAATCGCGGTGCGTTCCTGAATATCGGTTTTCACGCCGCCGATCATGTAATGGGCGCTGGGCCGGACCGGGATCAGATCTGCATCCACATCGATATCGAAGCTTTTACATAATTCACTGATGGTGGGAAACCGTTCGGCCAGCCAGGCGCTGCCGAGATGGCGAACATCAAGGAAAACATTGGTGGCGTTGGTCCGGGCCATATGGTTGTAAATCACGCGGGAGACGATGTCCCGGGGAGCCAGCTCAGCCATTTCGTGATACTCCTTCATGAAACGGTGCCCCTTGCGATCGACCAGATACGCACCCTCGCCGCGCATGGCTTCGGTGATCAGGGTCCGGGTGGCCCCGGCAACATAGAGAGTCGTGGGATGGAACTGCATAAACTCCATATCCGTAAGAATGGCCCCAGCGCGATAGGCCATGGCCAGGCCGTCGGCGGTAGCCCCGGAGGGGTTGGTGGTTTCGCGATAGAGCTGGCCCGCCCCGCCGCTGGCGAGTATGGTTTTACGTGCCCAGATACACTGCCAGCCGTACTTCGGATGAAAACAAACCACACCCAGGCAGGTTTTCCCCTCGGTGAGCAGATCGACGACAAAACAGTTTTCAAAGATTTTGATATTGCGGTTTTTTTTGACCTGTTCCAGCAGGGTTAGAAATACCGCCTTGCCGGTGGCGTCGCCCAGGGCATGATAGACGCGGGAATAGCTGTGGCCCCCTTCCCGGCCGGCGTCTATTTTGCCGTCGCGGGTATCGAAAGGCATGGACCATTGCAGCAACTGGCGAATCTGATTGGCACTATCGGCGATCACCAGTTCCACCACTTCCCGGTCGCATAAACCGCAGCCGGTTTTGAGGGTGTCGGCGACATGGGCGGCCACACTGTCGCCGGGATCGAAAGCGGCGGCAATCCCGCCCTGGGCATGATAGGTATTGCTGTCACTGCCGTGGGTCTTGGCCAGGACCAGGACCTGTCCGGCCTGGCTGGCGCTGAGGGCAGCACGGAGACCGGCGACCCCGGCCCCGATGACCAGACAATCGGTGTATAAATGCCCGAGCGAGCGGGTATCAAAACGCGCCAGGTACCGGCGATCCATATCCAGCATTTTGCGCATGATCGTTTCCTTTCTAAACGCGAAATAGTGGATTTTATCGAAAACCGACTGGAAGGGGAAACGTTTATTTGACGGAACCGCCAAAAGTCGATATGGACAGCCAAAAACCACTCTGGCTCCCCAATAACAAAAGGTCGAAGAGCTTTTGACGCTGGCGTCTTATTTCAATTCGACGGACCAGTAGGCGTGGTCGAGGAATTGCTTCCAGGAATGATAGCGGCTGTCGCCCAGGTTGATGCTGAGGACCGGGCTGTGTTTGGGTTTTACGGGTTTGGTAATCAGAGACATATGGGCCTGTGCAGGGGTCCGACCGCCTTTTTTGACATTACATTTGAGACAGGCACAAACAATATTTTCCCAGGTGGATTGGCCGCCCATGCTGCGGGGGATGACGTGATCGAGACTTAATTCGTTGGTAGGAAAGCGTTTACCGCAATACTGGCAGCGGTTTTGATCCCGGCCATAGAGATTGCGGCGATTGAAGGTCACATCCCGGCGGGGTAAATGGTCGTAAAAGAGCAGGCGGACAATCCGGGGTACGGCAATGCTGATCTGGATGGTGTGGATCCAGTCATGGGCGTCCGGCTCAAACTGATTCTTCAGTTGGGACAACTCCAGCCAGCTTTGAATATTGTGGTTGCTGTATTTGCCCTGTTCATACAAAACCACTTCCGCCAAATTCCGAAAAAGCAGAGAAAAGGCCCGCTTTACATTGACCACCCGAATAGCCATGTAATGTTTGTTCAGGACCAGGACCTGACAATCTAATGCCGATTGAGCCGCAAGCATGGCAAAATCATCCTTTAGAAGCCGTGATGCCTCTCTTCGTCTTGTAGCAGATTTTCGGACGTTAAACAAGGGAAAACAGGCAGTCACTGCATTAAATATTTCATTCACGGGAAAAACTATGCCATTTTGGCAGGCAGAAAAATGGATTTTGATGGATGGAATTTGGGTTTATATATTATAACTCCTTATTTAAAGCATATTTATAGTTTTTTTGTGCGGTTTGGCACGCTTTTTGCTAATTAGATAAATGGCAAAGGCGAGAAAAGCCCGAGCCACATAAGATATAAACCTTCAGATGTGGCCATACCTGAGGTAGTGAAGTGAAATGGATAAAGTAAGGATTTTTGAGAAGATTGAAAGGAGTGATACCTATGTTACCCATACTCAGAAATTTTGATCCTTTAGCTCGCAGTACCCAATGGAACCATCTTGGCAGATTGCTGGACGATCTCTGGAGCGGCGATTTCCCCAGCCACAAAATAGGGAATATTGATGTCTATGAGGACGATGATAAACTTCACATCGACGCGGAATTTCCCGGCTTCAAACGGGAGGAAATCAATATTACCCTGGAAGACAATGTGCTGCTGCTGGAAGCGCAGCGGAACGAAAGCAAAGAAGAGAAAAACAACAATTACTTCGTCCGGGAACGCACCCAGGGCAAGATTGCCCGGGCGGTGCGGCTGCCGGTAGCGGTGGATGAAAAGAAAGTGGAGGCCCTGTTTACCGATGGTGTTTTGAAAGTTACGATGGAAAAACATCAGAAGAGCAAGGCCCACAAGATTCAGATTGCCGAATAGCCGCGCGAACGATGGTCCGCGCGAGCGAAGAGAAAATTAGATAGCCATTAGCCAACGCAGTTGTTCTGCGGAATGAGTATAAAAACCGCCCTGGCCAAAGCAGGTTGGGGCGGTTTTTTACTTGTCTAGTTTACCGAGGCGGGCGGATTGTTGGAGGCGGGTCAGGCCGGCGTGGAGGAGGCTGGAGCCGGCGAAGGTTTCCTGGAAGGCGGTTTCATCGAGAGACAATACTTCGTCCAGGTTGAGTGCCTGCCGGCACGTTTGGAAAGCGGACTGGCCGGGTAGTCGGGGATTTTGATTATACGGGCAGGCCTCCTGGCAGAGATCGCAGCCGAGGATAAACTGGTTCATCCGGCCGGCGAATTCCGCCGGAATGGGTTTTTTGGATTCCAGGGTGAGGTAGGAAAGACAGCGGCGGGCATCCAGACAGCGCGGCTGCACTAGCGCGGCGGTAGGGCAGTTTTCCAGGCAATGGGTACATTCGCCGCAGCCATCGGGCAGGGGGGAATCGCAGGATAATTCCAGGTCGGTTACGATTTCACCCAGAACCAGCCAGGAGCCGTATTGCGGATGGAGGAGCAGGCTGTTTTTTCCGATCCAGCCCAGGCCGGCCCGGGCAGCCAGGAGTTTTTCTAAAACCGGGGCGGTATCGACGAAGGCCCGCATCCGGACCGCAGGGCCGGCCAGCAGCCGGATTTCTTCCATAAGCTGATGGAGCTTTTCTTTCATTACGATATGGTAATCCCAGCCCCAGGCGAAGCGGGCGATCCGCCCCTGGGAAGAGGCGACAGGGAGATTCGCAGATCCGGCATAATAGCTCAGGGCGGTACAAATAACCCGGCGGGCGCCGGGAAAAAGACGCCGGGGATCACAGCGGGTTTCGATATGCCGCCGGAGGTATTCCATGTCACCCTGGAAACCCCGGGCCAGCCAGTCCCGAAAAAACGATTCATGCCCCAGCGGCTCGGCGGAGGTAATGCCCACCAGATCGAAGCCCGTCCGACGGGCCGCCTGCTTGATCGATTCACTCGGGATTTCCGCCATTCGCACTGCCTCCCGGCCGCCGGGACCGGTCCCGGTCAGATATCCAGGTTTTTGACTTCGAGGGCGTGGTCTTCAATGAAGCTGCGCCGCTGGGGAACGTTGTCCCCCATTAAAATCGAGAACAGCCGGTCGGCTTCGGCGGCATCTTCCAGCTTGACCCGCAGCAGCGTCCGTTTCTGCGGGTTCATGGTCGTATCCCACAGCTCTTCGGCATTCATTTCGCCCAGGCCTTTAAACCGTTTGATCTCGATGCCGCGGCTGCCCAGGTCGCGAACCCCCTTGATAATCGACTGGGGATTGGGCACGTCGGTGCTATGGCCCTCGGCGTCCACCAGGGCAAAACGGGTCGGCAGGGTTTCGCCGGCGACAGTCTGCTCGACGCGGCGGAAATAATCTTCGGGATGAATATCAAACTTCGCCAGCGTCATGCGCAGCTCATTCAGCCGATGAACCTCATGAAGCTCCTGGGTCAGGACATCAGTGGCCGGCGACTCCTGTCCCTCCGCGGACTCCACCAGGGCAGCCAATTCCGCCCGGCGCCGGCTGTATTCCTCTTCGCCATGCAGATATTCCTCCTGCGCGTCCACCACAATACGGTAGGCAGGCAGGCCGGCGGGGCCTCCCTGATCCAGTTCCACCAGGGTCTGGATTTTAACGCCCCGATGCTGGAGAATCCGCAGTTGCTCCTCCACATTCGCCAGCAAGCCCAACAGCGATTCCAGCTCCGTACCGGCCACGATGCGGTCCGGCTGATTTTCCTGCCGGATATGCAGATTCGTCCCCTTGAGACCCTGGCTCGCCAGAAGCTGATTCATTTCGTATTCGTTGAGGACATATTTTTTCTGCCGGTTGTGCGAGATTTCAAACAAGGGCGGCTGGGCGATATAAACGGCGTCGCGGCGGATCAAATCCTTCATCTGGCGGAAAAAGAAGGTAAGCAGCAGGGTGCGTATATGAGCACCATCAATATCGGCATCGGTCATAATAATCACTTTGCCATAACGCCGCTTCTCAAAGTCGAACTCATCGGTACCAATGCCGGTGCCCAGCGCCGAAATAATGGTGCGAATTTCCTCATGGTTGAGCATTTTATCCAGGCGGGCTTTTTCCACATTGAGGATTTTGCCCCGCAAAGGCAGTATGGCCTGAAACCGGCGGTCCCGACCAGATTTCGCGGAGCCCCCGGCCGAATCGCCCTCCACCAGGAACAGTTCCGTGGACTCCCGTTCCTTGCTGGAGCAGTCGCTGAGTTTGCCGGGCAGACTGCCGCTGCTGAGCGCCCCTTTCCGCCGGGTCAGCTCGCGGGCCTTGCGGGCGGCCTCCCGGGCCGTGGCGGCCTGTATCCCCTTGCTGACGATTTGTTTGGCTACGGCGGGATTTTCTTCCAGAAACTGCCCCAACAGTTCATTAACCGCCGCTTCGACAAAACCACCCATCTCCGGATTCATCAGGCGAACCTTGGTCTGGGCTTCGAACTGGGGATCGGACAGTTTAACGGCTATCACCGCGGTCAATCCTTCACGCCAGTCATCTCCGGTAGGGGTATAATTGGTTTTCAGCAAATTGTTGTTTTTGGCGTAATTGTTCAGGCTGCGCGTCAAGGCGGACCGGAATCCGCTGACGTGCGTTCCGCCGTCCAGGTTATGAATGTTATTGGCAAAGGCAACTACGTTTTCGGTGTAGCCGGCCGTATATTGGATTGCCAGGTCGCATTCCATATTGGTATCGGGATCATTTTTACAGAAGCGGATAACCTGGCTGTGCAGAACTTCCCGCCCTTCGTTAAGATGCTGGACAAATTCGACCAGTCCTTTCTCCAAATGATATTCTTCCCGCCGGTTTTCCCGCTGATCCGTCAGAGAGATCTTCAGTCCGGCGTTCAGATACGCCACTTCCCGCAGCCGGTGGGCCAGGATGTCAAAACGCAAATTGGTCTCCGGGAAAATTTCCGCGTCCGGCTTGAATGTGGTTCTGGTCCCAGTCTGTTTCCGGGGACCCAGTTCGCGCATTTCCCCTTTTACGATCCCTCTGCTGAACTCCATCCGGTACCCCATGCCCTCGCGGGACACTTCGACCTCCAGCCATTCGGAAAGGGCATTGACCACGGATACGCCCACCCCGTGCAGGCCGCCGGATACTTTGTAGCTTTTATTGTCAAACTTGCCGCCGGAATGCAGGATGGTATGAACCACCTCCAGGGCGGGTTTTCCCGTGCTTTTTTCAATCCCGACCGGAATCCCGCGGCCGTTGTCCTCCACCGTGCAACTGCCGTCACTATTGATCTGCACGTTAATACAGGTGCAATACCCGGCCATGGACTCATCCACCGAATTATCCACCACCTCGCTTACCAGATGGTGCAGCCCGCGCACCTGGCGGTCCCCAATGTACATCTCCGGCCGTTTCCGTACCGCCGCCATTCCTTCCAGAACGGTTATCTGGTCCGCGCCATACGTTTCTTTGGCTTTATTTTGTTCCTGAGCGATTTCTTCTGTCATGGATTTTTTCTATTCCTTCTGTGCCTTGTTCTTTCAGGGAACCATTTATAATTCCCGATCTATTCTGGCCTCTTTCTCCTGATCGTTTTCCACCCAGGTGCCGCGCTGCCATTTAATCCGGGTTATGGTTACCCCCGGACAGTACTGGCGGAGCTGCTCAAGCAGCTCGCCCTGGATCATCTGCTGGAGTTCATACAGATGGCTGGCACTATCCACTTTCACACATAACTGTCCGGCCCGCAGGCCTTCCAGACAGGTGTGCCGGACCAGCTCTTCCGGCAAAATTTCCTGCCATACCTGGCCGACCCGGCCTAGTTTTTTCCGGCGCGGCTGAAGAGTTTTCTTTACATAATCCTGAAGAAGGCTCCCCAGCTTGCTGCCGCTAGGTGTTCTCTGCCGCAACCGCCAGATCCGCTGCAGACTGCTATTATCCCACAGTACCATGGTTCTTACACTGCTACAGGCATAAGTACGTAAAGAAAATCTTTCCCGCTGCGTAAAATCCCCGGCCGGCTGCCGTCGGAGAATTCAAAAACCACTTCCGCATCGTCCACCACGCGGAGAACCTCCAGCAAATACTGCGGATTGAATCCGATTTTTTCCTGGTTGTATGCGTATTCCACCGGCATGGTCACTTCCGCATCCCCGGCTTCCGGCGTGCTGGATGAAAGGCACAGCTTCCCTTCCGAAAACTCCAATTGAATCCCCTTGGAATTATCATTCGTCAAAAGAGAGGCCCTGCGCACGGCACTTCGCAGCGGTTCGGTTATGATCGTGACTTTCTTATCGCAATCCGACGGGATGACATCCTCATATTTCGGAAACCGCCCCTGGACCAGATTTCCGGAAACCTCCACCAGCGAGGTGGACACATTTACCTGGTTCCCGGTAAAACTGACTTCTATTTTTTCCTCCGGGTCATGCAGAATCCGCTCCAGTACCAGCATGACCTTCACCGGAACAATCACCGCCTGCTCTTCCTCTTTCGTCGTCTTGCTTAATTCTCCGTCAATCTGGGCCAGCCGCCGCCCGTCCGTACCCACCATCCGCAATTTCTTCCCGCGCCGTTCCCATAAAATCCCGTTAATCGCATACCGGGTATGCTCGCGGGCTGCGGCAAAAACCGTCCGGTGAATCATTTTCTTCAAAACTTCCGCACGAATCTGGATCGCCCCGTCTTTTTCCTGTG
>JAKQBU010000067.1 GCA_029573975.1 Planctomycetota bacterium | reverse complement strand
ACCCCGCAGGTGGAGGCGTGCCTTGCGGAGAGCGGGGTGCGCGAAGGCCTGGCGCTGGTCAACGC
Source organism: Planctomycetota bacterium (assembly GCA_029573975.1). The sequence goes on along the minus strand of JAKQBU010000067.1, from coordinate 9,332 downwards.
CATGCACATCACGGCCAGCGTCTTCATCAACGACGACGAGCCAGGGCTGCACGCCGACTTCGAGAAGTGGCTTGAGAAACTCGCCCCGGAGAAGCCGCACTCGCAGTACGCCCACAACGGAGCCGAGGACAACGCGGACGCCCATCTCAAGCGGACGATCATGGGCCGCGAGGTCGTGGTGGCCGTGAGCGGGGGGCGGCTGGATTTCGGGCCGTGGGAGCAGATCTTTTACGGGGAGTTTGACGGCAAACGGCGGAAACGGGTGCTGGTGAAGATTATCGGGGAGTAGATTTGACGCCAGCGTCAAAAGCTCTTCGACCCCTTGTTATTGGGGAGCCAGAGCCGTTTTTGGATATCTAAATTGACTTTTGGCGGTTCCGTCAGATTTGACTTGCAAGGCGGCGGAAGCAGGGATATGCTGGTCGGAACAACGGGCCATGTGAAAAAATCAAAGATCAAAAATAAAAAAGCAAAATGGAAGTCAAAAATATTTCAGGGAAAACGAGATGGAAATACTGATTGTTCCTTTGATCTTTCTATTGTTGGGCTGCCTGGCGGCGGGTTTGGTGGCCTTTATCATGTGTCTGGTGGCGTTTTCGCGGCTGAGAAGCCTGGAGCAGAAGATCCGGTGGCTGCAGGAGGCGCCGGTTCGCAGGGAGAAGGGGGCAGCGGAGATGAAAGCCGAGGCGCCGGTTCTGCCGCAAAAACCGGCAGTGTCGGAAGTGGTTCCGCCGCCCCCGCCGGCAGAGGCGATCAGCAAGGTAAGGGAAGAGGTTCCCCTCTCGGCCCGGGAGATCAAGCCGCGGGTGGAGGGGGTGACGGAGGAGGAAAAGTCCAGCATCCTGACCAATGGCTGGGCGGGCGTGGCGAAAACGCTGAAGACGGCGGAAACGATGGGGCTGGAACAGCGGATCGGGACCAAGTGGGTGATGGTGGCGGGGGTGATTGCCATGCTGGTAGGGATAGGTTTTTTCCTGAAATTTGCCTATGACCGAAATTGGATTGGGCCGCTGGGCCGGGTGGTGATTGCAGCGCTAGTTGGTCTGTCAGCACTGGGGGTGGGGGAATGGACCCGGCGGCGGGATTACGGAATCGCCGCCAGGGGATTGCCGGCGCTGGGTTTTGCGATTTTGTATGTGACGATTTTCGGGGCGTATAATTTTTATCATTTGCTGGGGGCGGGTCCTGCGTTTCTGCTGGCGATCCTGATTACCGCGGCGGCGATGCTGTACGCGGTGAGCCTGAACGAGATACTGGCGGCGTTCCTGGCCCTGCTGGGCGGTTATTTGAGTCCGGTTCTGCTTTCCACGGGGGAGAACCGGCCGCTGGGATTGTTCAGCTATGTTACGCTGTTAAGTGCCGGCGGGATGCTTTGTGCGATCTTCCGGAAATGGCGGGCGGTCAATATCCTGGCGTTTTTGGGGACCTATGGTCTTTATACCGGCTGGTTCGAGAAATTTTACCGGCCGATGATGAAAGACGCTGGATTTATCCCGAGGGCGGATCTGAATATCGTGCTGGGCTGGCTGGGGGTGTTTTTTGTGCTGTTCCTGGTGCTGCCGGTTCTGTATGAACTGGTCCGGCGGGTGAAGGCGAAGCGGGAAGATGTCTGCCTGATTTTGAGCAATGCGGCGCTGGTGTTTTATTATTTGTGCACGGTGCTGTATGGGCATTATCGGGAGTCGCTGGCGTTCGCGGCGGTGGGGATGTGTGCCGCACATCTGGTATTGATGGTTGTCATCGGGCGGCGATGCCAGCAGGATGTGCCGCTGCGGCTGTCGCTGCTGGCGATCAGCATATTTTTCGTGACGGTGGCGATCCCGCTGTATCTGAAGCTGTACGCGGTGGCCTGGGCCTGGGCGGCGGAAGGAATACTTATGACGATGATCGGGTTGAAGTATCGCAGCCTGTGGACGCGGGCGGGCGGCATGGCGGCGTTCACGCTGAGCTGCATCTGGCTGATCTATTATCTGCCGCTGCATCAGGCGGCGTTTGATCTGGTGGTGAACCGGCCGTTTTTGTCGTGGTGCGTGACGGCGACGGCGGTGGGGATTGTACATGGTATTTACCGGCGGGACCGGACGCTGGGAGAGGAAAGCCGGATGCTGGCAGAGATTTTGTACGCCGGGATGCTGCTGTTGTTTTTTGCGGGCCTGGCTATGGAGTGGTTTTGCCATGTGCGGTACAATCTGGCGACGACGGAGCGGTCCTATCCGGGGCATTTTGAAAAAGGGCTGGTGGTTTTGGTGACCGTGTTTATGCTGCTGTTTCTGGTCCGGCCGCTTCGCCCCGCCGGCTGGATCAATAAGCTGATTGCCCTGTTGATCGGATTGATAGGATCGGTGTATTTACTGATTTGCTTTACGGGATTTCATCACCAGAAGTTCGCGATTTTTGTTAACGGCAGTTTTGGCATCGGGCTTTATTTTGTTTTGGGACTGCTGACCGGCGGCTGGGTGCTGAAAAAGCAGGCGGCCGGGGCGGCGGACCGGGTCCTGGCCCTGGGTTTGGGTTTATGCAGTATTGTGGTTTTGTGGCTGCTGCTGACGGAGGAGATTTATTATTACTGGCATTATCAAGGGGCGGGTACCGGGGAGGAGTCCCGGTATGCCTTTTTGGGACAGATGTACCTATCGGTCATGTGGGCTATCTACAGCCTGGTTTTGATGATGCTGGGCTTCTGGCGGAAGATAGCGATCCTGCGGTATATCGCCCTGGGACTGCTGGCGGTGGTGCTGTTCAAGGTATTTGTCTTTGACATGAGTACGCTGAAGAGTGTGTATCGGATTGCAGGCTTTGTGGTGCTGGGGATGATTTTGCTGGGGATTTCGTATTTGTACCAATTCGGCAAAAAGAAGGGATTTTTCAGCAGGTTATGAAAAGGAAACGGTATTGGATACTGGCGGTCGGCATACTATGGCTGGGATGGCAGGGGGCGGTGTGGGGTGAGGACTGGTCTTTATGGAGCCATGTGGCGGAGGTGTCGCAGCCCTGGGGCAATGAACCGTTTTGCCGGTTGCTATTGAGCGGAGAGGTGTATCATCTGAGCCGGGGGGATCTGGCGGATGTGCGGCTGGTGGATGGAACGGGTGGGCAGATTCCTTATGTGTTATACCGGCTGCAGGATGAGGTGAAACGACAGGAATGCCGGCTGATAGAGCTGAATCGGGGGGTGATGGAAGATGGCTCAGCCGTGTTGACGCTGGATTTCGGCAGCCAGGTGATGAAGGATCAGATTGCAGTGGAGACCTCAGGAACTAATTTCCGCCGGAAAATAGTGGTGGAAGGCTCGAACGATAACCGGGAGTTTATGATGCTGGTGGATGGTGCGTATGTTTTCGCGATACCCGGACAAAGCGGTATCCAGCGATTTTCCACCCTGCAATTACCCCACAATGATTTTCGGTACTTGCGGATTCGGGTGTATCCCATGACGGGGGAGGAAGGAGTCATCACTATTGGAAGAGTGACTGTCTGGCGGGAGCAATCGAAGCGAGTGGGCCGGCAGCCGGTAGTGATGAAGCTGATGGTTAGCGGGCTGGAGGATAAAACGAAAACCAGTTGGCAGGTGTATGATTTGGAATATAACCATCTGCCGGTGGTGGGGATCCGGCTGGAAGTGGCGGAAGAGAGGTTTTACCGGTATCTGACCATCGAAGGCAGGGAGCAGGATAAAATTCAGGTGGAAATTCCCGGGGAGGATAACCGCCGGCGGTATCGGGAGGAAGAAGTGCCGTGGCGGCATTTGCGCTCGGGTACCATTTATCGCTATAATATGACAACCGGTCAGGTAGAGGAATCATTGCGTTTGTCTCTGCCGGATGGGGCAGTACCTCGTTATATCCGGATTTCAATACGGAATTACGATGACCGGCCTTTGACTGTGGAATCGGCGGAAGGGGAGATGATCCCGCATCAACTGCTGTTTGCCCGGCAGAATGAAGTTTGCTTACTTTATACGGGTAATTCTTCCGCCTCATCGCCCCGCTATGATCTGGAACATACTCTGTCCCAGCCGAAGAAAATCCCGGCGGTCGATGTGGCATCATCAGGTATGAAGCCCAATCCTTCGTTCGCGATTAAACCGGTCAAAACAGTTCCCTGGACGGAACGGCATAAAATTCTGCTTTGGGTGACTCTGGTTCTGATGGTGGCGGTTTTAGGCGGATTTATTATCAAGTCCTGGAAAACCATAACATTCCGCCCGGGGGAATAATAGGTTTTTCATTTTAGATTGAGAGTGTAAAGTGTTTTATGTCAACGGGTTATAAAATTTTCTGTAAAACCCTAAGAAAACGCTAGAACTCAAATCCTATCATATTATGATTAAGTGCTGAATCGTTTGGTATGTTGGTTGGTATTTACCTTGTTAAACACCATAAAATTAAATTAGCAGAGGAAGGATATTTTTCATGGCGAACAAGAATCTGAAAAAGACTATCGAAAAGTACAAAGTGAAGCCGGTGGGGAAGGCGGAATCGAATGTGATTTACCTGGTGGCCAGCGGTGATTTGCGTGAGAGCGCCAACCAGACCTGCTGGGCTGAGCAGGAAAAGATGGAGAAGCAACTGGTCAAGATAATCCAGTCGCAAAAAGATAAGTGCGGGAAAAAATATAAAGTAATCCGGGCCCATAAATATGACCCCAAACGGAAACACGGTTTTATCAGCAGCCAGAAGATGGGGCACGAAGTGTTCCGAAAAATTCCCCCAGATGCGACAGTCGTAGTGGCCGAATCGGTATGGCAGTATAGCCATCATGTACTGGGGCCACTGGTGGTTCATAAGGGAAAAATTCTGACGGTGGCGAACTGGTCGGGTACCTGGCCGGGTCTGGTGGGGATGTCGAATCTCAATGCCTGCCTGACCAAGCACGGCCGGGAGTATTCGAGTCTGTGGAGTGTGGATTTTACTGATGCATTTTTCATGAAAGGATTGCGGCAGTTCCTGGAAACCGGCAGGGTGTAACAGGACACCAGCCACGCCAAACCGTTTCGCAGCGTAAAGATCAATGGTTATGCCGATGCGGTGACCCTGGGCCGGACCCTGGCGGAATATCTGCGGCGGAACCGGGCAATTATCGGGCCGCTGGATGAGATGTGCATGGGGATGGAAAATGGGGTATTCCCCAATGATTTGTTGTATGATAAGGGGATGGGCAAGGAGAATATCAGCCAGTCGGAGCTTCTGGCCCGGATGGGGACGGTTTCCGATGAGGAAGGCTGGGCGGCCATTCAATGGTGCATGGACCGGGGGATGAAGTTCGATATCGGCCCGGATGAGTCAAAAGATTTGACCGTGAAGCAATTGACCGAGCAGGGCAGGATGTATGTGGCGGCCGTGCGGATTGCGGAGAAATATGGCCTGGATTGCATCGGCATCCAATATCAGCAGGGCTTGAAAGATTGTGTAGCGGCGTCCGATCTGGTGGAAGGGCTGCTGAACAATCCCCAGCGTCCGGAGGTAATCTGTGATGATCCCGATAGCAAACAGTCCGGCAAGGTGATTCGGCCCGGCGAGGCAATTCCCTGCTTTAATGAGGTTGATGAAGGCTGTGCCGTAGATCTGGTACTGTCCTCACGGGTATGGAAAGCCCTGGGGATGGACCCGTCGGCCAATCAGGAAGATGTGCGCTGGTCCCGGCCCTATACCGGCACGATTGAGACGACCGGCGGTGTGATGGAAGTAGAGAGTGAGGAAGTATGGGTGGAATTGCTCTCCGGTTCCAGCCCGGCCAGCCACTTTGTCGGCGGCTATGCCGGTGCCAGCAGCGAACGCCAGTCGGCGATGTATTTTCCCAAGGGCGGCGGCACACTCAAGGGCGTTGGTAAATGCGGCGAGGTGGTTTGGAGCCGCAATTATATCGATGAAAAAGGCGATTTGTGTATGGACTTGGGGCGGGGCGGAATTTGCGGACTGCCGGAAGCGGAGACGCAGGACCGTCTGAAAAAGACCACCCCCCAGTGGCCGATCAAGCATTTGATTCGCTATGGGGTGAGCCGCAATCAGTTCATGGCCAAGCATAAATCGAACCATGAGACGATTTTGTATGCCGATGACGCCGAATCCGCCAATCAGGCGATGCTGGCCAAGGCGGCTATGGCCGATGAGCTGGGCATGAAGGTGTTTATCTGCGGCAGTTTCGATTTGAAAGATTCGCTGGAATACCGGGCGAAAGGGAAAAAGTAAAACCGACCTTTATTAAACTTCGTTTTTCAGGAAAGAGAGGTATAGAATGGCCAAAGTAAAAATGCCGCATCCGGCGCATGACAAGCATCTGTGTTATCTGGTGAATGTCGGATTCAATAACCACAATGTCAGTGAATTCCGGTCGATGGTGAAAAACGGGAAGTTTATATGTAAACTGTGCGGGCGGGTCGCGGCGGAAAGCAAAAATCTCTGCAAGCCCGTGAAGCTGTAATTTTTCGAATTCTCGGATAAGGTAAGGCATGGTTTTTCAACAAGGAGCCATGCCTTATTTTCACATCAGACAAAATGCCTTTTGATTTTATACCAGTTTGTTCACAAATAAATATTGTGATATGGATCACATATTTATTAGTAACCGGATGTGTATATTTCTTTTCATGAGGAGGCATTATTAACGATTGGATAATTCGTTACTAGTTTCATTTAAAAGAATTATATAAAAGGACTGATCGATGGTATTGCAGAAAATTACCGGCCGGGAGCGAGTAAAGAAGGCCATCCGGTGTGAGGAGGTGGACCGGGTGCCGTGGGTGCCGTTTGTGGGCAGCCATGCGGCGTATTTGCTGGGGATGGGGGCCCAGGAGTATTTCGGGTCGGCGGAAAATATAGTCAAGGGGGTGCAGAAGGCGATTGGGCGGTACCGGCCGGATGGGATTCCGGTGGTGTTTGACTTGCAGATTGAGGCGGAGGTGCTGGGCTGCCAGTTGGTGTGGGCGCAGGAGAATCCGCCGGCGGTGGTGAGCCATCCGCTGGCGAATGGGACGAAGCTGGAAGATTTGCAGGTGCCGGGGCCGGAGGCGGGGCGGATTGGGATCGCGCTGACGGCGGCGAAGCGGCTGCGGCAGGCGAATCCGGATGTTGCCCTGTACGGACTGATTACCGGGCCGTTCACGCTGGCGCTGCATCTGATGGGGACGGATATATTCATGAAGATGTTTGACGACGCTTCGTATGTGCACCGGGTGCTGGGATTCTGCCGGAAGGTGTGCCTGGCCCTGTCGGACTATTATAGGGAGGCCGGCTGCGATGTGATCGCGGTGGTGGATCCGATGACCAGCCAGATCGGGCCGGACCAGTTCCGGGAGTTTGTCAGCCCCTGCATCAAGCCGGTTTTTGAGCGGATTCGCCAGCAGGGGGGGCTGAGTTCGTTTTTTGTTTGCGGCCATGCGGAGCAGAATATCAAGGAGATGTGCGACTGCCGGCCGGACAATGTTTCGATCGATGAGAATATTCCGCTGGAATACGTGCGAGATGTGTGTCTGGAGCGGCAGATCAGTTTTGGCGGGAATTTGCAGTTGACCTCGGTACTGCTGCTGGGGACGCCGGCGGATGCCCAGCGGAACGCGGTGGCCTGTCTGGAGACCGGCGGCGAACGGGGTTTTATTCTGGCGCCTGGCTGCGACCTGCCGTATTCGACGCCGCCGGCGAATCTGGAGGCGATTAACGCGGTGGTGGAGGATCCGTATCAGCGGGAGGTGGTGAAATCGCTGGCGAAGGAGAAGGTGGATGAGGATCGGCTGGACATGCGGGAATACGGCCAGTTTCGCAAGGTGATTGTGGATATTATTACGCTGGACAGCGAGGCCTGTGCTCCCTGCCAGTATATGGTGGACGCGGTCAAAAAGGTGGCCCCGGAATTTGAGGGGATTGTCGAATGGCGGGAACACAAGATTAAATACCGGGAATCCCTGGTGTTTATGACTTCGCTGATGGTGCGGAATGTGCCGACCATCTGTATCGACGGCCAGATTACCTTTGTCTCCCGCATCCCGCCGCGAGATGAATTGATTGCGGCGATTCAAAAGCGGATTAATGAGAAATTCCGGATGAAGATTCAGCGGCGGAAGGCCTCGCTGTATGTTTTAGGCCGTCCGGATGATCCCGAGACCGCGGCGCTGTGGGAAAATATCGATCAGGCCAATATGGAGCTGGGTTCGGATGTGAATGTGGAGGTAATTACAGATCCTGAAAAAATCGCCGGCTTCGGCGTGGCGGCGGTGCAGTTGCCTGCCGTGGTGATGGCCCGCTATCAGTTAAAAACCACCCGCCGGGTCCCGGATGTCGATATTGTAAGGAATGGATCAAGGATTTGTAATGAAGCCGATAGAAATCATTCTGATTACCGGTTTTCTCGGGGCAGGGAAAACCACCCTGATGAATCATCTGTTGCGCCAGAGCCGGTTTTCCCAGCAAGAGACAGCCTTGGTGATCAACGAGTTTGGCACGATAGGGATCGACAGCCGGCTGGTGGATGCCGGCGCCCGGGCTACGTATGAAATCAATAAAGGCAGCTTGTTCTGTATCTGTACGAAAGTGGATTTTTTAAATGCCATGATGGCTATAAAGAGGGACGTAAGTACGGACCGGGTAATTATCGAGGCCACAGGAATGGCGGAAACCGGTGATCTGGAGAGTGTTTTGGAGGAGCCGGTCCTGGCGGGGCACTATCGCATGGCCGCCAATGTCTGTGTGGTGGATGGCCTGAATGTAACAAAAATTTTGCCGTTTATGCCGGCGGTGCGCATACAGTTGGAGTGCGCCGACGGCATAGTGGTTAATAAGGCCGATTTGTTGACCGCGGAAGGTTTGGAGCGGGTGAAAGAGGTATTAACCGGAATCAATCCGCGCAGCCGGCCGATTGCGGTTTCCTATGGTCAGGTGCCATTGGATTTTCTGCTGGGGCTGGAACATAAAAAGAGCCGGGGTAAGCTGCGGGAACGGCCGCCAGCCGATGTGGTTTCCTGTTCCTTTGCAACCGACCGGATGATGAACCGCCAGCGGTTTCAGCAAGTCCTGAATCAGTTAGGACGGAAGATTCTGCGAATGAAGGGAAATGTGAATTTCCAGGATGGCAAACGCTTTGTGGAAATCATCTACGACCAATATCTGGAAAAGGAGCCGGTATCAGGATTTCCAGAAGCCACGGCCTTTACGGTTATTGGGTGGAAAATCAGCAAACCGGAACTGGAAAAGATATTTTCTTCCTGTTGATGCCTGATCCTTTATTGTCGAAGGAAGGTGCAGAAGAAGATTTCACAATCAGATTGAAGTTTGTCGCCGACGCCGTGCCCGCCGATAATTAAAACCTTTGCTTCCTCGGGGCCGGCCGGCAGGGCCACTGCG
>JAKQBU010000048.1 GCA_029573975.1 Planctomycetota bacterium | reverse complement strand
GGGGAGCGAGGACAGGAGGTATGGTCTGGTCAAGCGGGCGATTGCTGGCGGTGAGATACTCCATATCCGCCGTGGATTCTATTGCCTGGCCCCGAAGTATCAGAAGCAGCCGATTAGCCTGTATGGTTTGGCGCAGCATATCCATGGTCCCTCGTATATCAGCCTGGAATCGGCGTTAAGCCGGCACGGATTGATTCCCGAAGCGGTCTATACGGTAACGAGTGTCTCTTACGGAAAAAGCAAAGAATTCCGGACACCCCTCGGAACGTTCAGTTATGATCCTGTTCCCCAAAAGATTTTTTTGGCTGGAGTAAAGAGAGAAACAGAAGAATCGGGCCAGGCGTATTTGATAGCGTCCGCGGTGAAGGCGCTGGCGGATTATGTATATGTGCGGCGGAAGAGCTGGACAGGTTTAGGGCCGGCGGCGGCAGAGCTGCGTATGGAGCCGGAGGAGCTGGGAGATGTTTCATCCGCAGATTTTGAGGATTTGCTGGAAAACTCTGCCAGCCGGCGGGTGCAAAAATTTCTCCAAGGTTTGCGAAAGGATTTGAAGCTATGAGTATCCGACTGATACAGGAACGATTGAATTCGTACGGCTGCCAATCGGAGCTGGAAGAAGAACATGCCATCCGGGAGATTACTCAGGAGGTGGTGCTGGCGGCTTTGAGCCGCAGCGATTTTTTCCGGTACGGCGTTTTCCAAGGCGGCACCTGTTTGCGGATCTTTTATGGATTGAACCGATTTTCCGAAGATCTTGATTTTATGCTCCAAGAGCCGAATCCTGCTTTTACGCTCCAGCCGTATCTCCCGTCGATTCGTGAGGAATTGAGGGCATATGGTTATGAAACGGATACCACGGACCGTGTGAAAACAGAAATTGCCGTCCAAAAAGCATTTGTCAAGGATGATTCCATCGGGAAATTACTCCAGTTAAATTATGCAGGCCCAAAAGGACCGTTTCGTAAAATCCGAATCAAAATAGAAGTGGATACTCATCCTCCCGCGGGCGGCGAGACGGAAATTCGCTATCTGGATTTTCCCTTTGTTTCTTCCGTCACGGTTCAAACCAAGCCGAGTTTGTTTGCCGGCAAAGTACATGCCCTTTTGTGCAGAGACTACATCAAAGGCCGGGACTGGTATGATTTTCTGTGGTACACCAGTCAGCGGATCTCTATTCATTATCCCTTTCTGGCATCGGCGCTCTATCAGCAAGGTCCGTGGAAGAATCAGGATATCCAGGTCAACCTGGACTGGTGTAAGGGGGAACTGGAAAAAGTCATCCGGTCGCTGGACTGGAAAGCAACGGCAGAGGATGTGCGGCGATTTGTGCGAACGGCAGAACAGTCCTCCCTGCAGTGGTGGAACCGGGATTTATTTCTGAAGCAACTGGAGAAACTCCGGTAAGATATATTGAAGGGAATTTCGCCCACCCCGGTTTCCGAAGGGGATCTGCGGCTGCCGGGGGCGGGGGGAGGCCCACCCCCGGCAGGGGAGCAGATTATTTCAGCGTTGTTTACTCACAAGCGGGATTTCTGGGGTCGTTGCAGGTCAGCCAGGCACCGGCGAACTGGGCAAAATCTTCCAGGTTGACATAACAGTCGCGGTTGAAGTCTTCCGGGGCATAGATATTTTGTTCGGCACAGGTGGGGAGATATTCGGTGGCTTCCAGGGTGATCTGACCGATGGCATCGACCCAGGTGTCAGGACCGGAGGCCGGGTTGGCCCAGTCGGAGCGGTAGATATAATCCTTGTTGTACACGAACTGGTTGTACACCACAAAGCCGGTGACGGTAATACTTACCTGATTCTGGTAATCGTAATACACCAGGGTTCCAGTTCCGGGAACGGCCGGGTCATAGGGCCAGCCCATGGTGTTGGGATGGCTGTTGGCCATGAAGGGCGGATTGCCATCGGCAGGACCGTTGTCATCCATAGCGGTCATGACGGTGATACCAGGGGTACCACCTCCCGGGACTAATTCCTTATTATTAAAGAATAAGGTGGCGGAATAATAGGGTGAATCCGTGGGGCCAGTACGGGCAAAGACAAAGGTGAAGGTCTTGGTATCGCCGACCTGGAAGGGGATGCGGATATCCATATCAGCGTAGGAATTGACAAGCAGGTTGGGGTCGAAGGTGTTGGGGTCATAGGCGCCCGGATAGAAAACGGCTTCCCAGGCGGGATTGGGCCAGAGGGTATTGTACCGCTCGGTTACAATCATGGAGCCGACATCGGTGCAGCGGGTAATGCAGAAACCGGTCAGGTAGGAGGTATTGGCCGGCTGAGTGACCGCTTCCCGTAGCTCAAGACCATTGATAACGGCGATACCTGCCGCAGGATCAACACCGATGGTGATCGTGATTTTCCCGCTGGCATCGGCGACCACACCATAGAGGCTCCCGGCGTTTTGATGGCCGGCAATCAAATCGAGAGGGCCAACGCCATTAGCGGTGAAATATCCGCCTAACTGGCCGTTGCCGTTCGAACCATAGAGGGCCAGATCGTAGGCCTGACCGGGGGTAAGGCCGCTGATAATGATGCCAGCATAGGGGGTGACCAGATAATCGGCAAACATCCATTGCGCTTCTCCTCCCAGCAAGGACTGTTCCTGCCAGGGATTCCAGTAATCAGCGCCGCCCACCCCGGCGGCCAAACCGGAAAAACCGATGGAAATGCCGGCTGCTTCGGTACCGTCGGACCAGTGGAGGGCGTTGGGATCGGCGGGGGGATTTTCGGGGTCATAGGAGGTATAGTAAAGAGAACGGATGATGCTGGGATCGGCCGCCTGCTGGGTTACCGGATCGGTACCCCAGAGTTCCAGGCCATTCCAAACCGGTTCTACGATAGATGGATCCAGATACGAAGGGCCGCGATAGGTTGTGACCGTGGGGTCCGACGGATCATTCCAGTTGTGGCCGTTGAAATCGACCAGTAAGACTTGCGCACTTGAAACTGTACATACAATCAAAACATTTAGGGCTAACAAAAACTTTTTCATAACTTCTCCTTTCACATATTATTTACCCATTGCATTACCCCATTTCCGCTGTTTTGCTCTATTACCTCCTTTCCCATATGTCTGCTTATGGGGCGTTTACCATCATGTAGAGGCTGTTGCGATATGTTTGTTTATGCGTAGTTGATTTCGTTTGGCTTGCCGTCTCACCGTCATGCTGTTTCCAGTTATGTCATATTTGGTAGGATAGCAGAAAAAAACAGGCATGTCAACTTTTAAGTACTCGCAAAATAAACTTTATATATGTTATTAATTGACAAGTGGTTATAACATATATTGATTGCCTCATCATACCAGCTCAATCCAAGGTGGAACTACTATCCCTTTTAAGATGGAGTTGAAAATAGATGGAAGGCTGAGGATGATTTTAGTCCGATAATTAAAAATATAATGAAATTTAGATCTTATTATGGCGGCGTTACTATTTGAAAAACAAGATATTATCAAATGTAGTAGATAGCGTTTAACGGGAGGATATTACCGAGGATGGGGGGCGATGTTAAGAATTTGTTAGGGTCAGGGAGTTTTTTCTTGAAATGGCTGGGGGATTGCGTAAGCTGGGGCGATTAACGGATTGGAAATCAGATTTTTAACAGAACAGGAGACGGTATGGCAAAGGGCAGCAGTAAAGCGGCAGAGAAGACGGAAGGCAAGGAATCCTCGGCACTGGATCGGGCGTTGACGCAGATCGAGAAGCAGTTCGGGGAAGGGACGATCATGCATCTGGACGAATCGAGCGTGGCCTCGGTGGCGGGGATCAGCACGGGGTCGCTGTCGCTGGACCTGGCGCTGGGGGGGCGGGGGATTCCGCGGGGCCGGATCATCGAGATGTTCGGGCCGGAATCGAGCGGCAAGACGACGCTGGCGCTGCATACGGTGGCGGAGGCGCAGAAGAAAGGCGGGGTGGCGGCGTTTATCGATGCGGAACATGCGCTGGATCCGAGCTGGGCCAAGCGGATCGGGGTGAACCTGGAATCGCTGCTGGTCTCGCAGCCGGACAGCGGGGAACAGGCGCTGAATATCGTGGAGATGCTGGTGCGGAGCAACGCGGTGGATATTATCGTGATCGATTCGGTGGCGGCGTTGATCCCGCAGGCGGAAATCCAGGGGGAGATGGGCGACAGCCATGTGGGTTTGCAGGCGCGGCTGATGAGCCAGGCGATGCGGAAGCTGACGGGGGCCATCAGCAAGAGCAAGACAGTGGTGATTTTTATCAACCAGATCCGGGAAAAGATCGGGGTGATGTTCGGCAATCCGGAAACGACGCCGGGCGGGCGGGCGCTGAAGTTTTACAGTTCGGTGCGGATCGATATCCGGCGGGTGAGCACGATCAAGGATGCCAACGGGGCGACGGGCAACCGGGTGCGGGCGCGGGTGGTGAAAAACAAGATCGCTCCCCCCTTCCGGGAAACGGAATTCGATATTATGTTCGACGAGGGGATCAGCACGCTGGGCGATTTGATCGATCTGGCGGTGAATGAGAATGTGGTGGAGAAGAGCGGGGCGTTTCTGCGGTATGGCAGTGCGGTGATCGGGCAGGGGCGGGAGAAGGCCAAGGAATTCCTGCGGGAGAATCCGCAGTTGGCGGAGGAGCTGCGCGGCAAGATTCTGGAAGTGCATGGGGTCAACAGCAAAGGCGGCACCCCCCGGACCAAGCCAGCGGAAACGGAGGAAGAGGAAATGGAGGCGGAGGAGATGGAGTCCGAGGAGCCAAAAAGCGCCAAGGCAAGCGGGAAAAAGATGGGCAAGAGATAAATCCTACCGTTTGCCGGTGCAAGAAGGCGGCAGGAGGAATGGATGAGCCAGATTACGAACCGGACTCTGAACCGGCTATCGGTGGTGCTGGCGTTTTGCGCGCTGGCGGCAGCGGTTTTGCTGCTTTATCAGCAGCGGATGCGGCAGGCGGGGCTGGACCAAAGCGAAGCCTATGAACGGTTTAGTGAAATCGTGGAAACGGCATCGCAGTCGGTGGTGGCGCTGGATGCGGAGCAGGAGAGCGGGGTCCGGAATCTGGTATATCAAAACATCGGCAGCGGCTTTATTCTGGAT
>JAKQBU010000021.1 GCA_029573975.1 Planctomycetota bacterium | reverse complement strand
GACAGGTCGTTCTTGATATTATCATGCCCGAAGAAAATGCCATTGAGCTGACCCGCGCTGATCTGGCCAACGTCAGCGCCTTCGAACCGGTTCCCCCGATTGTCGGCGAGCCGCAGGTCGAAGTTACCGATAACGACCGCCTCCTGGCCCAGGCCATGGAGCAGGCGCAGAATGTGGTGATTCCCTATTATGCCGCCATTCAGGACTCCGCCGCCGCGGACGCCGTGCGCGAGAAAAAACGGCTGGAATACCAGGAGATTAAATCCCTGCTGGCCGCCGATCCCGGTGCCGGCTTCGAAGAAATCTATCGGCTGCTGCGCCCCGGTAAAAACATCTATTACCGCGATGAAGAGTATGAAGCCCTCCTGAATTCCTATATCTATTGTCTTTCGGAATATTATCTTTCCCCGTTTTTTACGCCGTTTTCTCCGGACACAGTCCGGACCCGGCTGCCCGGCTTAGGCCCGCTGACCTTTCCGATACCCCAGCTTGCCCGCCAGGTCAGCAACAGCGGTTTTGCGACCGCCTATATCGACCGCGACGGCACCGCCCGCCGCATTCCGCTGCTGGCCCAGCGGGAAGGCCTGCTCCACAAGCAGCTTTCCTTTGCCGTCGCCTGTCGAATGCTGGGAATTCAAGATCAGGATATCGACCTTTCCCACCGTCGAAAAATTGTGATTCCCAGGTTGAAGATGGGAATCCCACTCGATGAAAACGGCGCGATGCTGATTTCCTGGCCGCGCGGCCGCTGGGAGCATACGGGGAATCATTATTCGATTCTGATGGTTGGAAAAATCTGGATGGCCGAAAAGGGGCGGCAGGACAATCAGCGGTGTCTGGACCTGATGGAAACGCTGCGCTATCAGCTCAGCACCGTTCCGGCTAACGAAGACGAACTCGACACGGAATCGAAGGCAATGGTTCAGCAAATGCGGGATGGCCTCCAGCAACTGGGCGATCCGAATGTGCTGCTGGCAGCCAATGAAAAGTTAAACCGGGAAATTGATGAGGATAAAAGTAATTTACGTAAGATTGTAGAAGGTAAGATTGTTTTTGTCGGTTCGATAGCCACCGGCGTACCGGATTTTGTCGTTTCCCCGCTGGATAAGCGAACGCCGGGGGTGGTGGTTCATGCCAATATATTGAATACTATTTTTCAGTGGTATTTTATCCGCTGGCCCCATCCGCTGGCGGATCCTTTCGTGATTATCCTGGTGGGGATTATCATGTCGGCCATTACCTCGTTTTACCGGCCCCTGATCAGCGGGCTGGGCGTGATCCTGTTTATTCTTTTGCTGGTCTGGGTGAATTTTGCCCTGGTATTCGGCCGGGGGCATTATTGGCTCAATGTGGTCAATCCGGTGGCGGTTGCGATTCTGACCTTTGTTGCCGTCACCTTTTACCGGCAGATTACCGAAGGCAAGGCCCGCCGCCGCATTACGGCCCGCTTTAAACAATACGCCTCCCCGGCCGTGGTGGACCGGATCGTCAGTTCCGGTGCGGCCGTGAGTCTGGCCGGGGAAATCCGCCCGATCAGTTGCTATTTTTCCGATCTGGCCGGCTTCACCACCATCAGCGAAAAACTCGGGCCGGAAAAAACCGTCTCCGTTCTGAATATCTATCTCGACCGCATGACTGAGGTGCTGGACCGCCATCTGGCCACCATCAACAAGTTCCAGGGCGACGGCATCTTTGCCTTCTTCGGCGCCCCCATCGCCCAGCCGGACCACACCCGCCTGGCCTGTCTGGCGGCGCTGGACACCCAGGCGGAACTGCTCCGGCTGGTCGATCAGCAGCGGCGGAGCGATCCGGATTTCCCGCCCCTGAAAATGCGGGTCGGCATCAGCACCGGCGAGGTGGTGGTGGGGGACTGCGGCTCCCATCGGCGGTTTGACTATACCGCCATCGGCGATACGGTCAATCTGGGCGCCCGGCTGGAAAGCGCGAACAAGTATTTCGGTACCAGGATTATGATCTGCCAGAACTGTTATCAGCAGTCTCAGGAGTGCATCGAGGCTCGCTACCTCGGCTCCGTCCGGGTGGTCGGAAAAAAACAGGGCATCGGCATCTACGAGCTGATGGCTCGTGCCGGCGAGCTGGATGACCAGACCCGGCAATGGATCGGCCTGTTTGAAACGGCTGTGCGGCAGTTCCAGCAACGCGAATTTGACAAGGCCGCCGATACCTTAAGCCGTTGTCTCCAGCACCGCCCCCAGGACAAGGCCGCCCTCCTCTACCAGCAAACCATCCAATCCTTTCTCCAGACCGGCATCCCCGACTCCTTCGACGGCTGCCTCGAATTGACGGAAAAATAAAAAGACAGAGCAATACCGGCGTCAAATTATTCGTTTTGCCGGCCGGCGGGTATTGCTTTTATCAAAGATTTCCTGTACCTTCTCAACACTGCAAACGCCTGATTTCTGCTTTTTGTAAAGGCAGGTAAAATGACAGGTACAAAACCTGTAGTAGGATCTTTCCAGGCATTCATTGGTATGTGTTGCCAGCCGATATCTGCTGCTGTGGTCCGCCCGGGCCGAATTTTCTGTTAATCCGGAAAGGAGTTTTTGCTATGGTTCCTCACTTCCTCCGAAGGTTTCTTGGTTTTGCCGCTCTCGTTCTGCTGGGATGGCCCGGATTGGCGGCGATGGGCGTTACTCCCTCCAGCCAGGAAATGATGCGTGTAAAAAATTGGCTCCGGGAAAAATTTCTGGCCGATTCCCCGGCTGTGCCCTTTTCGTTTGTGTATGGCGGAATTCCCTCAAACGATTTTCTGGCCAAATGGCCGCTGGAACGGCAAACCGGCCTGCTGAATCCCGGATGCACCCGTCATACCCTGACTTTCCGGGATCCGCAAAGCCGGCTGGAACTGCGCTGCGTGATTTTGGAATACCAGGATTACCCCGCCCTGGAATGGACCTTGTTTTTTCGCAACGGCGCAACGCAGGATACCCCGATTCTGGAAACAATCCAGGCGGCCGATTTCACCCTTGGCAGGGAAAAATCCGGAGATTTTATCATTTACCACGCGGAAGGAAGCGACGCAAAATTTACGGACTTCCAGCCGCTGGAGAAAAAACTCACCGCCGGTGAGAGTTTGAAACTCGCCAGCTATGGCGGCCGTTCTTCGGATGGTTTTCTGCCCTTCTTCAATGTTGCCTGCCCCGATACCGGCGGCCTGGCCGTGGGCATCGGCTGGACGGGCCAGTGGAATGCCTCTCTGGATCGTATGGGCGAGGAGTCCGTACAGATTCAAGCGGGCATGGAAGGGACCCATCTGAAGCTCCTGCCCGGGGAGGAAATTCGCACGCCGGCGATGCTGCTGGTATTCTGGAACGGCCCGGACCGTCTTCGGGGCCAGAATCTGCTGCGCCGCACGCTGCGGGAGCACTATTCGCCCATGCCGACTGGCAAACGGATCGACCCGCCGATTGCGTTCAGCGTTCATAAAATGTATGGTTTTGACGGCGCGATGACAGAGGAGAATATGGTCGAGACGGCTCGTCTGCTCGGCGAAAGAAAACTGCCGGTGGATTATTTCTGGATCGATGCGGGATGGTATGATAGTGTCCCTCCCAACCAATGGGTGTACACGGGGACCTGGACGCCGGATTCGGTGCGTTTCCCCCGGGGATTGGGGCCGGTGGGCGAGGCGGTGCAGGCCCAGGGCCTGCGGTTTATCCTCTGGTTTGAACCGGAACGGGTCATGACCAAATCCTGGCTGCACCAGAACCATCCGGAATGGCTCCTGGCTCCCGATGGAAAACTGCCGCCGAAGCAGCAATACCAGGCCAAAGACGGCTTTTACCTGCTCAACCTGGGCCATCCCGAGGCCCTGCAATGGACAAAATCCCGGTTCTCCCAGATGATCCGCGACTTTCATGTCAATGTCTATCGTCAGGACTTCAACATCCACCCTCTGCACCACTGGCACAGCGGGGACAGCCCCGACCGCTGCGGCATCACCGAAATCAGGCATATCATGGGCATGTACGAATTCTGGGACTATCTCATTGCGGAATTTCCCGGCCTCTGGATCGATAACTGCGCCAGCGGCGGCCGCCGCATCGATTTCGAAACGCTGCGGCGTTCGGTTCCCCTGTGGCGCAGCGACGAGTGCTGGAAACCCATCCCCGAACAGGGAAATAATTATGGCCTTTCATTGTGGATTCCCCTGCACGGGATGGGGGCGATCTCGGTGGAACCCTATGCCTTCTGGAGCGGGATGGGCACGAGTTACTCCGTGGCTTTAGATTTGCGGGATGAGGATGTGATCGAGCCTGCCAGCCGTTTGCTGAATCAGTATCGCAGCATCAAACCCCTGCTGGAGTCGGATTTTTATCCCCTCACACCCTACAGCCTCGAAGAAAATATTTGGATGGCCTGGCAATACGATGTGCCGGAGAAAGGAGAGGGCCTGGTACAGGCGTTCCGGCGTCCCAACTCCCAAACCGAATCCATGACCTTCCGGCTTTGCGGCCTGGAACCGCAGGCAGCTTATCAGCTTGCCGACATCGGCGGAACCGCCCTTACGGAAATGACCGGCCTGGAGTTGATGAATAGTGGACTGCCGATTATTTTGAAGAATAAGCCCGAGGTAGCCGTAATCAAATACCAAAAGAGATGACAAAATCCAAAGCGTCATAGACCATCGTATGGTTTTGACGGAACCGCCCAAAGTCGATATTGATATCCATAAATGGTTCTGGCTCTCCACTAACAGGGAGGGTCAGGAGCTTTTGACGCTGGTGTCTTAAATTAGCCTTGCCAGAGATCTTTCTGGAGCGAATCCTCTTTGTTTTTCTTTTTTTTCTCCGCCGGTTCGATCTCCAGGATTTTGCTCGAACGTTTCCGGCAGGCCGCCCCGGGGCACTGCCCCGTCCAGCAGTACAGGCACAGCTTCTCCTTCGGCCGCCCGATCGCCTTTATCATATTATCAACGGTTTGATACCGCAGCGTCGTCACCCCCAGGTCTTTCCGGATCCATTCCACCATCTTCTGATACTTTTCCGATTTCGGATCGGCATACTCCGAAACGTCCTTGCGGTCATGCCCTTCCAACGCCCGGATTGCCTTGCGGGCCGACAACTCATCGATGGAGCGCGTGGACAAATTAAACCGGCACGGAAACAGCAGCGGCGGACAGGCCGGCCGTACATGAATCTCCCGTGCCCCGCAGTCCCACAGCTTCTTGATGGTAAAATTCTTGAGCTGCGTACCCCGCACAATCGAATCCTCACACACCGCGATCCGGTTTCCTTCAATCACCTCCCGGATCGGAATCAGCTTCATCTTGGCGATATGATCCCGCGTCTGCTGGGAAGGGGGGGTATAGCTGCGCCCATATCCCGAGGTGTATTTCACCAGCGGCCGCCGGAACGGCTTGCCCGATTCCATCGCATACCCCAGCCCGTGCGCCAGCCCCGAATCCGGCACCCCGCACACCAGGTCCACCTCGATATCCTTGTCCTCCCGGGCCAGATACCGCCCGCAGTTCTCCCGCACGATCTCCGCGTTGATCCATTCATAATTCGACGCCGGAAATCCCGTATAGATCCAGAGAAAGGTGCAAATCTGGTTTACATTCATAGTACCCGGCCGCCGCTGCACCACCCCGTCCTCGTTGACCAGCACAATCTCGCCCGGTTCCAGATACTTCACAATCTCAAAATCGTTATTCGTGAACGCGCTGGTCTCCGTCGTAACCGCCCAGGCATCGCTGCGTTTGCCGATTACCAGCGGCGTGTAGCCGAACCGGTCCCGCGCCGCGTAGATGCCGTTGCGGCTCAGCAGCAGCAGCGAACAGGATCCCTGAATCAGGTCAAACATCTTCTCGATCCCGTCGATCAAATCTTTCCCCTGGCTGATTAACTTTGCGATTAATTCCGTCCCGTTGACGCCCCGCTTGCTGAACTCGCTGAACGAAATTCCTTTCTTATACATCGCCGGCACCAGCTCATCGGCGTTCTCCACGATCCCATTGGTCGCAATGCAAAACGGCCCGAATTTCGAATTCAGATAGATCGGCTGCTCATCCAGCGAGCTGATGACCCCGATCCCCTTGTTTCC